>JALXCG010000614.1 GCA_026991065.1 Gemmatimonadota bacterium
TGCTCAGGCATGGGTCTTGGTCTCCGTGCGATCGGGGTGGCTGTCGAGGAGGTCGAGACCGCGGAGGAAGGCCTCGATCGCCTCTTCGCTGAAGTCGGTGGCGTAGCGGTGGTTGAATTTGCGGGTGACTTCGCTCAGCGAGTCATCGACGTTGCGCGCCCAGAGCAGAATCAGTTGCGCTTTCTGGTCCGCGGTGATCTGCTCGATCTCGGCCCGCAGCAGGTCGTCCTGAGGCGCTTCGGTCGCTTCCGCGGCGTCGGCGGATTCCAGAATGCGGGTGGTATCCTGGGCGATCGCGAGTTCTTCGTTGGTGGCGATCACCAGCACCGCCAGGTCGCCGGTGGAGATGCGGGTGGCGTTGCCGGTATTGGCCTCGTCGTCGAGCTGCACGCCACAGAACTCCAGGCCGCGCAGAATCATCGCCCGCACGCGGCCGGCGTTTTCGCCGATGCCGCCGGTGAAGACGATGGCGTCGGCCCCGCCGAGGGCCGCCAAGTAGGCGCCGATATACTTCTTGATCCGGTAGGTGAATACTTCCAGCGCCATCTTGTGGGGGGCGCTGCCGCGATCCGCCTCCTCGATGATCTCGCGCACATCATTGGTGGTTTCGGTCAGACCGAGCAGCCCGGACTGTTTGTTCATCAGCGCATCGACTTCGCGCGGGGCGAGATTCTGGGCCTGCATCAGGTAGGAGACCACCGCCGGATCGAGATCGCCGCAGCGGGTGCCCATGACCAGCCCTTCGAGCGGCGTGAATCCCATGCTGGTGTCGACCGAGCGGCCGCGGTCGACTGCCGCGATGCTGGCGCCGTTGCCCAGGTGGCAGGTGATCAGGCGCAGGGTGTCGAGCGGGCGCCCCAGCGTTTCGGCGGCGCGCTGCGCGACATATTTGTGCGAGGTGCCGTGAAAGCCGTAGCGACGGATCCCCAGGCTGCGGTAGACCGCGGCCGGCAGGGCGTAGAGGTAGGCGTGCTCCGGCATGCGGTTGTGAAACGCGGTGTCGAACACCGCGACCTGCGGCGTGTTCGGCATGAGCCGCATGCAGACCTGGATTCCCTGCAGGTTCGCCGGATTGTGGAGCGGCGCGAACTGGGCGCAGCGTTCGATCGCTTCGAGCACGCGCTCATCGATCAGGACCGACTCGCTGAACTCCTCACCGCCGTGAACCACCCGGTGACCGACTCCGCCGACCTCCTCGATGCCGGCCAGAACGCCGAGTTCCGGTCGGGTGATCGTCTCCATGATCAGGCGCAGAGCCTCGTCGTGGTTGGGGATTTCGCGAACGTCGCGGATGCGATGGCCCTGCGGTGAGTTGTAGGAAAGGATGGCGCGCGTGGAGCCGATCTTCTCCACGATTCCTTTAAGTAGAACCTCCTGGTCATCCATCTGCAGTAGCTGGAATTTGACCGAAGAGCTGCCGGAATTGAGTACAAGGATCTTCATGAGCATCATCTCTACCGCCCATGGCCCCCACCGCCGGCGCGGGACCCCACTGGGCTCATCCGATCATCGAGGATTCGTTGCGGCGCACGGCGCCTGCCGCGCGCTCGGTTCATGAGCGGGAACCTACTCCCGCGTCGCCGTCGGGGCGAGCATTTTCTTCGCCCGAATGGCGGTTTTGCCCGGCGCTGGGCCGGGCGGCTCAAGGCGTTTTTTCTGAGGAGAAGCAGTTTTTTGCGCTATTCTACCCGTTGCTGAAAACCTGTCCGTTCAGTTGCCGCCCCACGCACCTCATTCAGCCCCGCGCCATCCGCCGGGCCGATTCCCTGGATTTCGCCATGCTCCTCGCGCGCATCTACCCCGCTCGCACCAGCTTTATCGCGGTTGCGCTCTTCGTCGTGGCGCCCCCGGCGGGCGCGCAGGACGGCTCCGGCGGTGGCGATCTCACCGATGTGGATGCCGCGATCGTCTCGCTTCTCGATCTCGAAAGCATCGATGTGGCGGAGGGCTTGCCGGGCCGCGTCGTGCTCGACTTCGACGATCTCCCGGAGGGGCCGGTCGGTTCTCCCTGTCCCGGTGTGACTTTCACTTCCGACTGGACGGTGTGGGACTCCAGTTCTCATCCCCTCTATCCTCCGCACAGCGGCACCAACGTGATCTATAGCCACAAGGTTGGCAATGCCATCATCTGGGAGCCGCCGGTTGATGAGGTGAGCTTCTACGTCGATTGCATCACGACTTACGGCGACACCTATATCTACACCGCCTACGACGAAAACGGCGAGCCGCTGGAGGAGATCTCCACGCTCGGGGGCCAGAATGTCCTGATCGAGTTCAGCGCCGAAGGAATCTGGGCGCTGCGGATCTCCGGAACGGGCCAGTGGGTTACCCACAATACGCTCGATGATCTTGCTTTTCGCCGCCCGTAGGGTCGCGGTCGCGGGCATTTCGGTTGACTTGATCGAGTCTAGAGAGCATCCTCGGGATACGTTCTGTTTCACCAATATGTTTCGTGCGCGTGAGATGCGATGCCTCCCAAACCCCACTCCCTCGCCAATGTCGCCGCCCTGGCGCCCGGGCTCTTTGGCGCTTTGGACGCGAATGATGTGCTGGCACTCTTTGAGGAACTCACCGGCGCGGCCTATTTCGCGGTGGACATGCAGCAGAATATCACTGCCTACAGCCCCGGCCTGGCCACGCTCACCGGCTTCAGCACCGCGGAGGTGGTGGGGCGCCACTGCCTGAAGGCGATCCGCTGCCAGGAGTGTTTGCGCACCTGCGGCATTGTTGAGCGGGGTTGGGTGGATGCCGTGCCCCTGACTCTCTATCGCAAGGACGGCACTCCGGTCCTGGTGCGCAAGTCGGGGCGGCTGGTGCATGGTCCCGACGGCGCGCCGTTGGGGACGCTGGAGATGGTGGTTCCCCTCGATAGCGACGGCACAGTGCGCTCCGCCGCCGGCGAAGGCGGTTCTTCCCAGGATGAGGCGGACAATCTTTTGGCGGTGATGGGCCGCTATTTCGTCGCGGTCGATGCCGGCCTGCGCATCATGCGCTGCTCGCGCCGTCTGGAGACACTCACCGGCTGGAGTGCGCTGGAACTGCACGGGATGACCCTGGTCGATCTCTTCGGCGAGGAGCTTTTCGGGCCGGAGAGCGCTTTCCTGGCGGCGATTCGCGCCGGTGAACGGCGCGAAGGGTGGCGCGCCCAGGTGCGGGTGAAAGGGGGCGCGCCGGTGCCGATCTCTCTCTCCGCGGCCCCGGTCGGCGAGATCAATGCGGAGGAGCGCCCGGCGACCTGCCACCGCTCCACCACCATGGTGATCATCTTTCGGCCGGATCTCGGCTCCTCCACCGAGACCCTGGCGCCGCCGACCGCGTCCAGTTTCTCCGGCATCGTCGCGCGGTCCCACGCCATGCAGCGGATTTTCCGCCTCATCGATCAGTTGCGCGACAACGACGCCACGGTCCTGATCACCGGCGAGAGTGGGACCGGCAAGGAGCTGGTGGCGCGGGCGATCCATGATCGCTCCCATCGCGCCAAGGGCCCTTTCGTGGTGGTCAACTGCGGGGCACTGCCCAACGAACTGCTGGAGAGCGAGCTGTTCGGCCATGTTCGCGGCGCCTTCACCGGCGCGATCCGCGACAAGCCGGGGCGGTTTGAACTGGCCGAGGGGGGCACCATCTTCCTCGACGAGATCGGCGATCTGCCGAAAAATCTTCAGGTCAAGCTGCTGCGGGTGTTGCAGGAGCGGACCTTCGAGCGTCTCGGTGATCCCCACACCCGGCGCGTGGACGCGCGGATCATCGCCGCCACCCACATCGACCTGGCGCGCGCGGTGGCCGAGGACCGCTTCCGCGAGGATCTCTACTACCGCCTGCGGGTGGTGCCGATCGTGGTGCCGCCGCTGCGTGAGCGCCGCGACGACATCGAGCTTCTCGTGCATCACTTCTTGCCGAAGATCGGTCGCGAACGCGGGCGCTCGCTGCGCCTGTCGCCATCCACCATGCGGACCCTGCTCTCGCACTCCTGGCCGGGCAATGTCCGTGAGCTGCAAAACGCCCTCGAATACGCCACCGCGGTGTGCGAGGGGCAGACGGTGCATGTGACCGACATCCCGGCCGAGATCGGGCGCGCCACCCGGGGCGTGTCGGCCCTGGCGCCGGCCGCTTCGCCGGTGAGCACGGCGCTGCCGACCACCGCCGCCCCGGCCTGGAGCAGCCTTGGCCTGAGCCCGGTCGAGGAGCAGGAAGCGGCCCGGATTCAGCAGGTTCTGGCGGAGACTCACTACCGCAAGAGCGTGGCCGCCGAGCAGTTGGGCATGAGCCGCACCACCCTGTGGCGGAAGATGAAACAGTATCGGCTGGGGTAGGGGGGAGGCTCGGAACCCCGGACGAGTTTTGTTGAAGGTGCCCCCCCCGGCGCGTCATCGACCCGTCGGCGCGGATTGCAGCGGTGCAGGATGGATTTGCGCGTGATCGGTCCTGGCCGAAAGTGGCGGGCGCGGGGAGC
>JALXCG010000615.1 GCA_026991065.1 Gemmatimonadota bacterium
TCTGGGGTGCCGATGGACAACGCTTGAGTCGCTATGTCGGGCCGAGTCACTCGGGAATTGGGCCCGCGCTCGCCTGTATGCCGGATGTTGACAATGATGATTGCAGTGACATTCTTGTCGGCTCTGAGCGCTGGAACAGTTGGTCCGGTATTGTGTGGCTGATCAGCGGTGGCCCGGCAAGCCGGGGGGAATCTCCACCCGCCAGACTGCTGCTGCACTCCTGGAGCAGTCCCGCGCCCGGCGCCCATTTCGGCGCAACCGTGAGCGTTGTCGGCGACATCGATGGCGATCAAGTTGATGAGATTGCGATCGGCGCGCCGGGAATCGATGCGATGTTTATCTATTCCGGCGCCAGCGGCCTCCTGCTGCACCAGTTCAGTGGGAGTGGAACCGACGGCGTGGGCAAGACCCCGGCGGCGGCGGCCGGCGATCTGAATGGCGACGGTATTGGAGACATCCTGATCGCCGCCCCCGACTATGACGTGGGTGTTCTGCAGCGGGTCGGCATTGTTCATCTGATCTCGGGATACGACTGGAGCGTGATTCGGGAGATCCAGGCTTTTGTGGATGGTGGAGATGCTTGTGGCGCGGCGCTCGGCGTCGGCGGCGACCTGGACGGCAATGGTGTGGCGGATGTTCTGGTCGGGATTCCCGGTTATGGCGACTATGACGCGGGTACGGCCTACGGAGCGGTGTTGATCGAGCGCTTTTGACGGGGTAGCTGAAGAATCGTGGCTTTCAGCCGATCTCCCCAACAGTTTTGCGCTTTGTCGACGCGGGCCGCGAAGCCCCCCCAGTCATCCTCGCGGGAGCAGCCATGGAAATCAGAATCCCCGAAGTTATTGCCGGCAAGGATGCCGAGTGTCAGTTGCGCGGTGTAACCAAGGCCCCGGGCGAGCCGATCGCCAAGGGCGACTATCTCGGTGAGTTGCGGATTGAATACCAGGAGGAGAGTTTCACCGACTGTCCGGTGCTCTATTACGGCGACCTGATTGCCGGCGCGGCCGGCACGCTGCGGGAATGGCGTCTGCGGGAGGTGCAGAAACAGGGGGATGTGGTGGCGATTGTCGACGGTGCGGAGGGGGAGTTCCCGGTGGAGTTCCTGGCGGTGTAGCGGCGCGCGCGCCGGGTGCTCCGGGGCGCGATGAGCGAGGTGAGGCATGGAGCGAATCAAGCTGGTGATCATGGACCTGGACGGAACCCTCTGGGACGGGATTCTGCTCGAAGATGGACGCGAAGGTGTGCGGCCGAAGCCGGAAGTGGTGGCGGCGCTGCGGGCGCTGGATGAGCGCGGGATTTTGCTCTCGGTGGCGAGCAAGAACCACCCGGCCGATGTCGAGGAGGTGCTGCGGCGCTTCGAACTGGACGATCTTTTTCTCTTTCCGGAGATCACCTGGGATCCCAAGCCGGAGGCGGTGGCGCGGATTCTGCGGGCGTTTCGCTTCTCGCCCGCGCATGCGCTCTTTGTTGATGACACCGCGTTTGAGCGCGAAGCGGTGCGTGCGGCCCTGCCCCAGGTGCGCGTGGCCACGCCGGAGCAGTTTCCGGGCCTCTGCGCGACTCCGGAGCTGGCCGGCAATCAGACCGGGGAGTCCAAAAGTCGCAAGGCGTTCTATCGCGACGAGCAGGTCCGGCGGGCGGCGGAGCGGGAGCATGCCGGAACCTATCGCGAGTTTCTGCGCGGCCTGAATCTGGAGGTGCGGTTGGGGCCGGCCACGGAGGCCAGCGCCGACCGCATTGTCGAGTTGGTGCAGCGCACCAACCAGATCAATTTCTCCACCAATCGTTACCGGCGCGAGGAGGTGCTGGAGCTGCTGCGCTCGGCGCAACACTCCGCCTATGTGATCTCCGCCCGCGATCGGTTCGGTCGTTACGGCATCATCGGTTTCGCGTGTGTGCGGCGCGAGCCGTCGGGCACGGCGGTGGTGCAGGATCTCATGCTCTCCTGCCGCATTCAGGGACGGGGAGTGGAAGCGGCGACCATCGCCACGCTGGCGGCGGAGATGCAGCAGGCGGGGTGCGGGGAGTTGCGCGGGGTCTATCGGCGGACCGAACGCAATCAACACATCGCCTCGGTCTATGCGCGACTGGGCTTCCGGCCGCTGGGACGCGAGCAGGAGCGGGAACTCTTCGCGCTGGATCTGCGGGGAACGCTGCCGGCGGTGCCGGAGCATATCCGGCTGGTTCGCTGCGCCGATGTGGCGAGCGAGCACAATGAGGGGATCCCCTTTGTGCGCAGGATCGTCGCCGAGCTGGTGGAACAGGGGGCGCTGCACGGCGAGATCATCGACATCGGCGCCGGCTGGGACGGGGTGCTGGGCGAAGATTGCGACACTTGGCTCGCAACCGCCGGCAACCGGCATGTGCGCTTGGATCTTGAGCGCTACCCACGAACCGACATTGTGGCC
This sequence comes from Gemmatimonadota bacterium, assembly GCA_026991065.1. Classification (GTDB taxonomy): domain Bacteria; genus JALXCG01. Next base: position 2,409 of record JALXCG010000615.1, read on the forward strand.
AACGCGCAGTCGATGCCGCAACTGGCCACGGCGAGTTTCGATTCGCTGCTCTGCCTGGAGGTGCTGGAGCACTGCACCGACCCGTTCGCGCTGGCCAGGGAGGCGCTGCGGATCCTGCGGCCCGGGGGCGCGGCGGTGATCTCGGCACCGATGAACTACGTGATCCATGAACACCCCGGCGATTACTGGCGCTTCACTCCGGCGGGGCTGAAGCTCCTTTTCGCCGCGGGGGCGGAAGTGCTCGAATGCGCGATCGAGGGTGATCCGGAACACCCGGTGCGCACGGTGCTGACCCTGACCAAGAAGGCGACCGGCGCGGTCGGCGAGGATCAGACCGTGGCGACGACGGGGGCCAAACGCTCCGCCAAAGAGGTGGCGATCGCCTGATTGAAGCGGTCGTTGGGGTGATGGTCGTCGTGCAGCCAGAGTCGCCAGTCGAAATCCGCCGGGGGCGGTAGAAAAGCGTAGTCTTCGCGGCCGGCGCCGGTGGTCGCGGCGACCGCGGCGATCGCCTTGTTGAAAGCGGTGAAGCGCTCCGCCTGACGGCGGCTCAGCGCCGCCATCGGCAGCAGATCCATGAGAATCAGCCGGCCGCCCGGCACGCAGCGGCGCAGTGTCCGCACCACCTGCCCCAGCTCCTTGCGAAAAGGCTCCGGCTCCGTGCGGGGCGGGACTCTGTAGACACTCCACGGCGCGATTTCGGGAATCGGGCCGGTTTCCAGCAGGTCGATCCCATAAAGCAGCCCCGGCTGCTCCACCAGATCGGTGCGCCCCAAACAGAGGATCACGGCGTGCGGCGCATACTGGGCAATCGCCGATGCGTGCATCGCCACCATGCTGGCGGCGGCGGCGACGCTCATCCGCGGCGCGGCGATGTTCCAAAGCTCGGCCTGGTTCCAGATGAAGCTGCAGCTCCGCTGATAGAGGTTTTCCGCTCCCCAGACGGCGCTTTCGGCGGCCGGTGGACGCCAGTTGGGGTCGAGTTGCTCTTCGAGGGCGCGCATCAGGCGCAGCGGCCACATGCCGGGCAGTTCGTAGCGCGCGGCCAGTTCCCGCGCCCATTCCTGGTGAACCGGGAGCGGCGCATCCAGGGTGCGGCGCCGGTTGCTCTCGCTGGCGCCGATCACCAGCAGGCGAAAACGGCCGCGGGCGGGACGGGCGCCGGGGAGCAGGCGACACACGCGGCGGCGGGCGGGAGGAGCCGAAGGTGCGGCGCCCGGCGGCGGCGAACCTGGTTGACCCTGGTGCCGTGCCGCGGGTGGGCGGTGCGCGGAGGGTTCGGCTGCTGCCTCGGTCCGCGGCGCCGGCAGCGGCGGGAGCAGAGCGGCCAGCGCGGTCGCGATCCGGCGTTGCAGAAGCGAAGTCGGGTAGCCATCCGGGTGAAAGCCGGCGCCACCAGGCAGCTCGACAAGCGGCAGATGATGAGCACCATGAGCCTGCGCCGCGGCGGCGATGAGTTGCTGCGCCGCGAGCAGGTTGGACGCACCGCCCGGTGTCGTGGCGGGCGATCGCAGCGGTCCCAGAAAAACCCGCCGCGCCCGCGGAAAGAGCTGCCTGATCCGCGCCGCCACTCGGTTCACAGCCGGCCGCAGATCTTTCTCCCGGGGGTGGGCCGAGAAGTTGTAGTTGTTGCGCGGCTCCACTTCGGCGGCGCAGTCGTCGGGATCCAGGTCCGCCCCCAGAAGTCGGCAGGGAGTTCCCGCAAGGTCGCCGCTCCCGATGCTGATCACCACCAGATCGGGGGGCGTTGCCGAGAGCCGGGGGGCCGCGAAGCGCAAGAGGGCATCCGCGGCGTCGGCAGTGAGGTCGGGATGGGCGATGCACTCGACCGCGACGCCGCCGGGCCACCGATAGACCCGGTGTGGGTTCCACGGATCGTCACCATGGGGCCAGGGCGGCAGTTCTGCGGGGACGGAGCGGCCCTGGCGGCGGGCCTCGAGAATTGTCATCAGCCAATGGAGCCAACCGCCGTCGATGCGCCCGCGAAGCGCACGCTCAAGGCGCCAAATGCGCTGCGCGTCGGGAAGGAGT
>JALXCG010000616.1 GCA_026991065.1 Gemmatimonadota bacterium
CCCCACGGCGCAGCCCCTCCTCGCCACCCAGCGGAGCCCACCCCATGCCAGACTTCGACAGCATCGTCATCGGCTCGGGAGCCGGCGGCCTCGCCTGCGCCGTCGCCTTGGCGCAAGCCGGCCAGCGCGTCCTGGTCCTGGAAGCCCACGAAGTGCCGGGCGGTTGGTGCCACTCTTTCCACCTCGAAGGCTACAAATTCAGTCCCGGCGTCCACTACATCGGCGAACTCTATCCCGATGGTCCGCTACGCCGCATCTATGAAGGATTGGGAGTCTCGCGCGACCTCGCCTTCTTCGAACTCAACCCCGATGGTTTTGACCACGTTCGCATCGGCAGCTCCGATTTCGACATCCCGAAAGGGCGCGATCACTACGAAAGCCGACTCCAGCAGCGGTTCCCGCGCCAGGCGGCCGCGATTCATGCCTACCTGGAGCGAGTTGAAGCGATTCGCACCGAGTTGGCCAATGGTGTGTCGACCAACGGGCTGCGCCAAGCTCTGAAGACCGCCTGGCGACTCCGCAATACGCTGCGCTGGGGATTCGCTTCACTGGCCCACGTCCAGAGCCGTCATGGCCTGACCGATCCGACGCTGCGCGCGATCCTGGCGATTCAGGCCGGGGATCACGGCCTGCCTCCCTCTCGTGCTCCCTTCGCCCTCCACGCGTCGATCCAGGGCCACTACTTCGGAGGTGCCTGGTATCCCAAAGGAGGCGCGCAGGCACTGCCCAAAGCCTTCGTCCGCGCCTTGCGACGCGCCGGCGGCGAAATCCGATTGCGCTCGCCGGTCTCCCGCATCCTCCTCGGGCCGCAGCGCCGGGTCACCGGCGTCCGCCTCCGGGATGGGTGTGAAATCAGCGCTCCCACCGTGGTTTCCAACGCCGACCCCGGCGTCACCTTTCCCCATCTCATCGGCCTGGATCAGCTCTCACCGGCGTTGCGCCGCCGGATCGTGAAAACCCGCTGGTCGATCTCCGGTCTCAGCCTCTTCGGCGCAACGGACCTCGATCTGCCCGCCCTCGGCTTCGACTCCGGAAACTACTGGTATAGCCATACGACGGATCTCGAATCCAGCTATCCCGCCGATATCCACCGATCGGCGGACACCCCGTTCCCCGCCTCTTTTCTCACCTTCACCACACTCAAGGATCCCACCAAGAAGGCCAAGGGGCATCACACCTTCGAGGCCTTCGTGTTCGTCCCCTACGCCCCCTTCCGTCCTTGGCGGAACACCCACCCCGGCAACCGTCCAGCGGAGTATCTGGCACTCAAAGAGCAACTGCACCAGCGGATGCTGCGCACCCTGGATCAGATCGTCCCCGATCTCTCGCGGCACCTGGTCTTCTCCAACCTGGCAACCCCGCTCACCAACCTGCACTACATCCACGGCACCGAGGGGTCATTCTACGGAACCGAGAAAAGCCGCGGTCAGATCGGTCCCTTCGGCTATGGCATCAAAACCGAGTTCCCGGGGCTCTACCTCTGCGGCGCCAGCACTCTGGGGCACGGTGTTATGGGCGCTACCACCTCGGGACTCGCCGCCGCGCGCGCGATTCTCCATTGTCCCTATACCGACCTGCTCTCCGCCGGTGGTCCGGAACTGCGTCTGCTCTCCGCACCGCGTGCCGAGACCGCAAAAAAAAGTGGGGCACTCGTTTCCGAGTGACCCACTGGCAATTCGGGCCGAGGGCGCGTCTCGCGCTACGCTTTGGTCAATGAGCCGCCGGCTTCCGGCGGCGCCGTTCACTCTTCTCCGATTCCGGGAACAAGTGTTTTTCCGGTCCGCCCGATGGGCGGTCATGGACGACTGGCAACCCGAGCCCGTCGCTCGACGCTACTAGCGGTAGCCGCCGCCACCGCGATAGCCGCCACCGCCGCCGCCACGGTAGCCACCGCCACCGGAGCGCGCGTCAGGGCGCGGCCGCGCCTCATTCACTCGGAGCGGGCGCCCGCCCATTTCCGTGCCATTCAGAGCCTCGACGGCGTTGCGGCCATCCTGCTCTGCATGCATCTCCACAAACCCGAAGCCCTTGGAGCGGTTGGTTTCACGATCGATGATGACCTTGGCGCTCATCACTTCACCGAACTCCTCGAACATGTCACGGAGTTCCTCGTCACGCACGGAGTAGGGAAGGTTCCCCACGTAGATATTCATTCCATTACTCTTCTCGGCGCCCAATTCGTCTAGCTCTCGCACCTGCCCCCGGCGCCGAGGTCGAACAAGTGCCGCTGTGCGACCATCACCCATTCGTCAGTCCTGGATGCTGGCCTACAGTCGCCGAGCAACAAAACCTGCTGTCGGCGTTCGGATAATCAGCAACCCTACCGGACGGCAGAACCGCTAATTTGCGTTATCCTAGCAGTTCGGCACAAGCAACGGGACAAAAAGCGAAATATGTCGCGATTTTTGCCGTGCCTGCTATTCGCTGCCCAGCGCCCGGAAGAGATGCGCCTCCATTCCGGCAACCATCGCGTCCCAACTCTTGCCATCCGTCAGGTCACGGCGCGCACGCCGCCGCTCCGGCGAATCGCCCTCCAGAGCCCGCGCGCACGCCGCTTCGAAATCCGCCGCTCCAGAGGCCAATTCCACCGCCGGCGGCTCATACTGAGCCACCACATCGTGGATCCGCGTGGAGATCACGGGTCGCCCCGTCGCCAGATATTCCAACGCCTTGGTGGGATTAATGCTCTCCGCGTCGCCGCCTTCCACCCAGGGCATCAGGCAGCCGGCAAAGGCGCGCGCATAGGCCGGCAGCAGGTCGTAGGGGCGCGGTCCCAGCCAGCGGATATTGGGGTGCGCGGCCAGAATCGCCTGCAACTCCGCCTCCGGCATCTTTGCCACCGGCCCGAGAAGAAGCAGCGTCCAATCGCGCCGCGCCGCGGCAACCGCCTGCATCAGCTCCCAATCGATCCGATAGTCCACCGCCCCCCAATAGCCCAGGATCGGCCCCTCCAGATCGCGAATGTCCTCCGGCCAACTCTCACGCGGCGCCGCCCCCGGTGCATCATCGTAGGCCTGAACAAAATGCTCCACTTCAACTCCACACGGAAAAAAGTGGATCTCCGGAGCATGGGCCAGGCGGTCCGCGCGCATCTTCAGGCCACCGGCAAAAACAACATCGCTCTTGCGCAGCAGCACCTGCTCCCTGGCCACCACCTGGTTGCGGCCGTCCATGAAGGCGCGGTGATCATCCATGCAGTCGTAGACCGCCAGCCGCTCCCCCATTCGGCCGACCGTGTGCGCATAATTCGGATGGTAGTTCCACAAGACCACCTCGCGCATCCCGAGTTGCCCCCGCGCCACCCGCTGCACCCGGGATCGCAGATAATGCTCAGCCAGTCGTCCTCCCCAGCCCGAGTTTTCCACCACCGAAGGAGGCATCACCGGCAGGAAAAGATGCACGCCGCTCTCATCGGTGCGAACCGCCGCCGTTCGTTCGGGATCACGTAAGCTTTTGAAAGCCTTCTTCTCCACATAAAGCACCTTGTGCCCACGGGCGACCAGACGACTCATGATTTGTTGCGGACGCTGAAACAGGCCGCGGTCCCAGGAGAGATGGGAGAAGCAGATGATATCCAACAGAGGCATTGCAGCAACTCAATCTACGCCGGCCCAGGCCACCGCACAGGCAGCCTCGGTCAACTCGGTGATGGGGGGGCGCCGTTCGGTTTGGCGGCAACAGTAACCGCTCGCCGCCCGGGAAAGGCTCGGCTACCATAACAAATCGTTCTTCCGGAGCGTCGCCGAAACCTCTCTTCCCCTCCTCCGAAAGCCAACCTCGTGATCCACCTCCCAGAAGCCCTCCGCGCCGCCATCGAGGAACTCCTCGCGCAGGAGCGTCCCCGCGCCACCGCACGCCGCGCCGACGCGCTCTCGGCCCGCTACCGCGCCGGCGACACCAGCCGCGCCCTCCGCAACCCCCGGCAAGTAACCGCCTACCTGGCGCAGCTACTTCCCGCCACCTATGCGCAGATCAGCGGTGCTCTCGCCCAGGTCGCCCCGCTCCTTCCCTCCGCCCAAACCCCGCGCTCCCTCCTCGATCTCGGCAGCGGCCCGGGCACCGCCATCTGGGCCGCCGGCAGCATCTGGCCCCAGATCGAAACCGCCATCGCCATCGACCGCGAGGCCGCCGCCCTGGGAATCGCGCATTCTCTCGCCACCGCCGGCGCCAAATCCGGCCATCGGCTCCCCCCCACCCAGTGGCTCCAAGAAGATCTCCTCCAGGCCACGCTGCCCGGCGCCGACCTGGTCATCTGCGCCCACCTTCTCACCGAAATCCCACGCAACGCCCGCGCCCAACTCCTGGAGCGCGCCTGGGCAGCCACCCGCACCCTCCTGGTAATCATCGAACCGGGCACCCCCTCCGCCTTCGCCACCATTCGCGAAGCGCGCGCCCAACTCCTCGCCGGCGGCGCCCGACAACTCGCCCCC
>JALXCG010000617.1 GCA_026991065.1 Gemmatimonadota bacterium
GTTCGGTGGCGGGCGCGGGGCCGATGCAGGCACCGGCGCCGGCGGCAGGTTCCCCGCGGGAGGGGGAAGCCGCTGCTCCCGCATGGCACCCGGTGCGCCCCTTTGCCGAGGAGGAGCGGCGGATCATCCGCAACGCGCTGGTTGCCTGCGGCTGGAATGTCCGCGCCGCCGCTGCCCAACTGGGCATCGGTCGCGCCACCATCTACCGCAAGATCGAGCGCTATGGGTTGGCGGCGGATCGAGACTAGGAGCCTGTCGCGCATTGGCTTTCGAGCCCCGTATTCGGGCCTGTTTCGAGATCAAGGCGCTGAGTCCGCAGGAAGGCTGGTTGCCTTTCAAGGACTTAGCAACGCAGAGATCGGAGCAGGAACGAGTGCGGGGCGACGTGAAGACAATGCGCGACAGGCTCTTAGCGCGGCTCCCCGACAAAGAACCGCACCACCCGCTTCTCGGCGAAGTCATAGCCGAGATCCAGGATCTCCGCGCCACCCGCGTCGATCAGCCGCAGCCGCCCATCTTCGCCAATGCTCTCGGGGTCGGAGCCGCGTAACCACCAGTGGCGGATCAGGCCATCCTCTTCGCGGTCGCTGAAGAGGAAAGTGTAGCTGCCCGGCGGCAGCTCGACCGGGTCATCGGTGACGCCCGGTGCGGTGTATTGCCGGCGTTCGGCGACCACCTCTCCCGCGGCATCGGTGATGCGCCAGCTGTTGTCGCGCCAACGGTCGAAATCGGGCAGTTCGGCGCGAATGGTGAAGCGCGCCGGCAGCAAGAGGGGCGCGGGCGAGAGGCTGGTGGCGCGGTTGTCGGGCGCATATTCGTCGCGGCGGCCGTTGGGGGAGTCCAGCTCCACGCGGAAGCGCGCGCCGGCGGCCAGACCGTGCCAGTCCGGCTTGGGCAGGATCAGGGTGTCGGCCGCGCCGAAGGGCAGCGCTCCGCGCCATGGGTATTCGCTCTGTCCGGCGCCCTCCAGCCCATAGCGAACGCGCACACTGCGCAGAGTGTCGCTGCCCAGATTGCGGATCACCAGCAGCGGATGGATGCTCGGCGGATTCAGACGGCGCAGCTCGGCGTCGCCGCTCGGGGCCAGTATCCGCTCCACGGCAACGTCGTTGCGGGCGCGGATCGGACCGTAGCTGAAGAGCTGGTGCTCGACAAAGAAGGAGCCGCTGGCTTCCTCGATGGCTGGGTCATAGGGCTCCACCTGGTAGTCGAGCGTGATCTCCCGGCCGGGCTCGACCCACGGAGTCAACTCGGCCAGATGGGTCCGGACGAAGCTGCCGGGGCACCAGCCGGCGCGATCGAACTGCCAGGTGCCGCCCTGCGGATAGAGGGGGTTGAAGCCGCAGTCGCGCCACACCGTCCAGGTAAAACGCGGCAGCCCGCCAAGCAGCAGCGAGTGCTCTTTGGCGGCCCATTCGCAACAGTTGTGGGGGCCGGCGTGGCCGTGGCCGCTGATGCGGCTGCGCACAGCGAAACCGGTGGCATCGGCCGCCAGGGTGAGGCGCCGCGGTGTCAGCTTTTGGTTGTCCGCCAGCTCCCGGTAACTGTAGCCACCGCCCGGCCAGAGATTGGCGATCGCCAGCACCGGGCGCGCCGGCGGCCCGGGGATGAAGTCGAAGCTCAGGTCAAGCAACTCGTAGCCGTTGTGGGCCTCCAGGTCGACCCGGCCGCGCAACAGCGGCGCGTAATCGGTCACATCGACGGTCCAGGTGAACCCCTCGTCACCCAGGTCGAGGCGCTTGCCATAGGGGGTGATGAATCGGGCGATCTCGATCGGCTCCACCACTTCGAAGGGCGCGCCGTACCACTCGCGCCAACTCTGTTGCAGAGTGTCGGGAGCGGCGATCGGCAACTGTTCCAGAAGGCGGCCGTCGGCATCGAAAAGCTCATCGTAGGCCGGCCAGAGCGTGAGCGTGTCGCTGGCGGCGCGCGGATCGGCGGGGTCTTCGTAGAGCACCACACTGAGCTGTGCCGCGGGGATTGAGTCGCGCCGTGCCGGGCCCGCCGCGAGGAGATCGCCGGCGCCGAAGAGCCCGAACGGACGCACCTGTGGCAGCCCGAACGCGCGCGCATCGTTGCCCCGCGGCCCGGAGTCGCGAATCCGCCCCGCTGGGTCATCCTCAAAGTCGTAGGCGGCGATCAAAGCGTCCCACCGTGGCAGTTCAGCCGCCTCTGCCGCCCCCGGCCGCCCCGCCGTCCCCGTCTGTCCGGCCAGCCGCGCAATCTCGGCGGCGCTCAGCGCGGCCTCATAGATCCGCACCGCATCCAGTGAGCCGCGGTAGCCACCCCCGCCGCCGAGGCCGGCGCCGATCACCACCCGGTCGATCCCCGCCATGCCCTTGCGCATGTTGCCCGCCGCGTGCCACAGCGCGCCATCGAGATAGATCTCCATCCGCCCCGAGCGCGCGTCCTTGACGAAGGCGTAGTGATGCCACACCCCTTTGTAGTCGGCGGGAGACGCCACCTTCTCGATGCGGTTGTTGTTGCCGCCCAGGCGCCCGCCGGCATCCCAGTAGATCACGCCGGTGCTCCAGGGCAGGTGGATGTTGACCACCCGTCCGCCCGCCTGGCCCGCCTCCAGCACCTGGTCGGCGCGCGGCTGCTGCGGTGCCCCGCGGCACCAGAAGGCGATGGTCAATGCCGAATCCACCCCGGCAAATGCTCCGGCCGGCAGCTCCAGATGGTCGTGGCCATCAAAGTCGAGATAATGGCCCTCCGTCACGGTCACCGGCGCCGGTCTGTCGCGATGCACCACGATCTGCCAGCGCGGTTGCCGCGAGTAAAGCAACCGTTCCGGGCTCTCCCCCGCCACCCGGAAGCGCGGCTGCCGAAAGAGCGTCGAGTCGAGCACCCCGGTGTGTCGCCACACCCGCGTGTAGGTGTTGGTGTCCCACTCGCCGCAGGGATAGGGGTCACCCGGCGTGGCGGCGTCGCATTTGAGCGTGTAGTGCATCAGCACCCGCCGCCACGGCCCCGCCGGGGGAAACTCGAACTCGGCGCGGCGGGTTGCCAGCGAGTCGAAGGTGAAGGTCTGAATCCGCACCGGCTCCGCCGCCCGCCCGGCTGCTGCCGCTGGTCCAGGCAGAAGCGTCACACTCAGCGCCAGCCACAACGCCATCCAGGCCGCCCGCACCGCCCGCACCGTTCGCAACACTCGCGCCGTTCGCACCGCCCGCACCGCCCGCATCGCCTCACTCATCGATACCCCACCCAACCACCGTTCAGCGGCCCACCATAGGCTCCCATATCCGCCCGCGGCCCATCGTGATGCTGTGGCGGCCAAGCCGGATGCCAATCGGAGATCCGGTCCTCCAGCGCCGGATCCCCGGCGTCGATCAGCGGCGACTCCCGCCCCGGCAGACAGCACCAACCGGCATGCGACACAAAACCGGGGTCGGCGCTGATGTTGCCGATTCCCGGCCGCTCCTTCTCTGCATCGTTGTAGTTGAAAATGAAAACCTCCGTTGACCCCTCGACGCGAATCGACGGCGGATCGTTGGCCCAGAAAACACAGTTTTCGACCGTCAGAGAATCATCCTCCGCAATCCCCCCCGCTGCCCAACTGCCGCCATAGCTCTCCGCCTTGAGCGCCGAACCCAGCCCCGATCCGTCGATGAACCGATTGCGCAAGAAAGTGCAGAAACGGATCTCACCCCACCCCAGGTTGTAGGCATAGACGGCACCACCATACTGGGTCGAGTTTTCCACGAAAAGATTGTTCTCCGCCACCAATCGCGAGTCATGACCCGACGCCCGGATCGCGGCTCCGTCCACGTCCGATAGATTTCCCAAGAAGCGGCAGTGAAGGATCTCCGCCTCGGTGCCGTAGCCAACCGAAACCGCACCGCTCGAAGCCTCCGCATCGCCGTTCTCCACCACATCGGTGCGGCTCAGCCTCAGGGTCGACCCGATCGCATTGAGCGCGCCGCCGCGGTAGCCGCGCAGCACACAGCGCTCCACTTCCACACTCGAGTCGATGCAGCGGACCGCGGCGGCACGGGGCCAATCGGGGTTTCCAATCAGATCACAGTCGGCAAGTGTCACCACTGCCCCCTCGGTGCAGTGCAGCACCCCGACGCCGGCGTAGCCGCAGCCACGATTGTCGCGAAAAGCGCAATTGCGTAGCGTCGCCGTTGCCCCTCCCGTCAGATTTACAGCACCCCCGTCGGCCGCGCTCTTCAGCCCGACCAGTGTCGCATAGGCGATCTCCGCCGTGGCGCCCGCCCGCAACCGCACACCGCCCCCCTGGTCCCAGGCCATCTCCGGCCGCAGCCGAATCGAATCACCGACCGTCCCCACCGCGGTCAAACTCCCCCGCACCAGCAACTCTGCCCGGTTGTGTTGCCGCAACTCCACCCCGGGCTCCAGCGTCAGCGTCTCTCCCCGCGGCACCCACAGTCGCTCGACCGCCAAATAGCTCTGCCC
>JALXCG010000618.1 GCA_026991065.1 Gemmatimonadota bacterium
TAGAATCGGAATACCGATGAGCAGCGGCCAGGTGCGTCCCACATTCGCCACCATCCTCCCCATGAATTGCGGAGCGGAGAAGCTCTCGATCATCTTTGCCCGGATCACCTGCAGCACATCACCGGGATGCGCTTCCTGCGGGCAGCGGGCACTACAGTCATTGCACTGGTGGCAGAGCCAGATGCTGGGATCGCTGGCAAGTTCCTCCAACATGCCCATCTGCGCCAAGTGCATTTGGCGCCGCGGAAAATTGAAGTGTTCCGATGCAAGGTCGCAAACGGCTGAGCAGGTGCCGCACTGAAAGCAGCGCACCATCGTCTCACCGCCATGCTCCATGACTGCTTGGCGGGCCGAGTTGGACGGAAAAAACGGTTGGTTCATTGTCGCGTTCTCCAACTGCGTAAGCAGCACCCGGCAGGTCAGAAACCTTTGTAGGGATTGGGACCGATCTCATCAATCGCTTCGGCGAACTCGGCAAAGATCTCGGGGATTCTCTCTGCTTCATCGCGGGCAATCTCGATGATCCGGATCCGCTCCGATTCCAGGGCCAACCGGTCAAGCGTCTCCTGAACATTCTCCATCCGTTTCGCGGCCAGTTCGGAACCCTTGACATAGTGGCACTGATAGTCGTCGCCTTTCCTGCACCCCATCAACAGAACGCCGTCGAAACCGCTCGAGAGGGAATCAGCCACCCACACCGTGTTGACCGAACCCAAACAGCGAACCGGTATGATGCGCACCCAGGCGTTCCACTTCATCCCCAGCCTGGCGGCATCCTCCAGTGCGGGCAATGCGTCGTTCTCGCACATTAGAGCCAGAATCCTCGGCTTCTCCTCATCCTCATCCGGCACCTCGACCGCCTTTATCATGCTCGCCACTGCATCGACCGTGTAGTCCGGGAATGAGATGATTCTCTCGGGACAAGCCCCGAAACAGATGCCACATCGACGACAACGCAACACGTTGTACTCTGGTGTCCCCTTGTCATCTTCATCGATGGTGCCGAACGGGCACTCCTCAGTGCAACGCTTGCACTGGGTACAACGCTGCAGGGCAAATTTCGCGACCGCTGGATCTCCCGCGCGCGGATGCACAGCTTCGCCGCGCGCAGCCGACGAAACGCACTGCACGGCCTTCATCGCCGCCCCCCAGCCATCCTCTTCCGCCTGAGTTGCGTCCATCGGCGCATGCACGGCCCCCGCCGCATAGATTCCGGTTCTTCGCGTTTCATAGGGGAAACAGATGAAATGGGAATCGGGAAAGCTGTACTTCAGGAGTGGAAGATCGGGGCCTTGCCGATAGTTCAAGTTGAGGATCTCAGTATCCTGATGCTCTTGCAACTCCTCTGCCAGCTTGGCCGCCTCCTGACGCTGGATTTCAGACTCGGAAGTTTCCGCCCGGTGCAGCGCATCCCGCAACTGTCGGATCGCATCGCCGTCGGCAGAAACCGGCACCATTCCGGTGGCCAAAACCACCAGGTCGGCCTCAATCGTCAGATCCTTTCCCAGGAGTTGGTTGTGCATCGCAACCTGCAGGCTGCCATCACCGGCGGCGCGGACCGATTGGACCTCGCCGCGAGTACAGGGCGCCTGGGCCTGGGCACTCTCATAGAAATGCTCCAACTGTCCGGGAGTGCGCATGTCGCGATAGATCACCAGACATTCGGTGGACGCGGACAGTTGCCGAATCGCCATCACCAGTTTGAGTGAGGTTGCACAGCATTCGCCGGAACAATAGGGCAGATGATCCGGATCTCGCGAACCCGCGCACTGCACAAAAACGACACGCTTCGGCACCTGACCGTTGGAAGGACGAATCACCTTTCCGCTCTGGATCATCGTCTCCAGCTCTTGAGTGGTGACAACGTCGGCACAGTCCGCATAGCCAAGATTCGTGATTTTGGCTGCATCGTAGGGGCGCGCGCCAGTCGCCTGAATGATCGCACCCGCGCGCAGCGATTCAACACTGCCGTTGCTTCTGACGCTTACGTCGAACTGCCCCGGCTGTCCGGAAATCGATTCAATCCGCGCTTGCAGATAGGTTCGAATGCGCGGATCCTGTTCAACAGTCGCAACCACCTCGTCGATGTCATTCTTGTGGATCGAATCGTACGGTGGTGAGCCGGGAATGCGATAGGCAACCGCTTTCATATAGCCACCCAACGCTTCTCCTGATTCCACGAGAATCGCCTCGTGCCCCATGCCGGAAACCGCGCGGGCAGCGGTCAGTCCTGCCAGTCCTCCCCCAACGATCAAGACACTCTGCTCAACCTCTTCAGTTGCCGGAACGGGAAGTGATGTCTTCTCCAGCTTGGCTACCGCCATCCGAATCAGGTCGTCGGCGGCCATCTGCAGATCTTCTTCGTCTGCTCCATCAAGCGGCCACACCACCTGCTCTCGAAGAGGCACGCGTTCGACGCCGATCTCCAAGTCATCAAACTGGAACTCGGCGACCTTCACTCGCTTGGAGCAAGCAGCGAGTGCGACGGCTCCCAATCCTTCGGCGGTGACTGCATTTCTGATCGCATCGACTCCCTCCTGGGAACAAAGACAGGAGTGAGTCATACAGGTTGCCGCCCCGGCCTCATCCGCTGCTTCCTGAAATGCCTCGGCATCGATCTTGTTGCCGATATTGCACCCCGTGCACAGGAACACACCGATCTTGTCCATCATGCACTCCTCACGGCAGCCGCAATCGCCTTGGCGGCAGCACCGGTTGCGTCTCTTACCGAACTCGCGACATCTTCGGGGCGTCGCGATACTCCGGCGGCAAAAAGCCCCGCATTCCACTGATCGAGAATGAACCCATCCGGGTCCAACTGCAGATCAAAGGGCAACGACTCTCTCCGTGCGCTCGGCATCATTCCCGTGGCGAGCACAACCAAGTCAGCCGTTGCATCCAGAATCTTTCCGGATTCGACGTCTTCCACGCGCAGGGTCATTCCGCCCTGACCATCGTCTTCGATCTTGCCCACCTTTCCTTTCACCAACCGAATGCCTTCGGAATTCTCCGCGTGCTGCAGCATCTCTTCGTTGCGTCCGGGCGTGCGACGATCGATGTAATAGATCGTCACCTCAGCATCAGGGTTCTGCTCCTTTACATAGGCAGCTTGCTTCAGCGAAGCCAGACAGCAGATCGCGGAGCAATAGGGAAGATGATTGACGTCACGCGAGCCCGCACACTGAACAAACGCCACGCGCCGCGGCTCCTTGCCGTCCGATGGTCGAACAATCTTTCCCTGGGCGGGGCCGGATGGCGCAACCATTCGCTCCAGGTGAACATTGGCAACCACGTCGCGCAGACGGCCACCCCCTAGTTCACCCAGATTCTCCAGGGGATAGGGTTGCCATCCCGTTGCCAGGATCACGCTCGAAACATCCACCGTTTCCTCCCATGGCTCGGCATTCAGGTCGATGGCATGGACCGGACACGCATCACTGCAGGCCTGGCATCCGTCGATGCACGAACTTCGTTCGAGTACGAAACGGCGCGGATAGGCGTCGTTGTGATAGGGCCGGATCGCGGCAACCTCTGTTAGGCCATAGTTGAACGGATCGGGAATCCGCTCGCTGCAGGCGCTCATGCAGTCGCCGCACTCGGTGCAACTGTCCTTGACGTAAGCCGGCTTGTGACGAAGAGTTACTTGCCACCCATCGGCACTCTTCTGCGCCGCCGCAACTTCAGTATCCACCATCAGCCTGATGCGGGGATTGCGCTCAAGCCTGCCGGTGTTGATCTCCATCCCGCAGGAGGGAGGACAGAGCTTTGGAAAATAGTGGTGATTCCTGAGCACGCGCCCGCCAATTGCCGGTTCGCGCTCTATCAACAGTACAGGCTGACCCGCCTCAGCGGCCTCCAGGGCACTAGTCACGCCAGCGATCCCTGCTCCGATTACCAGAATTGGATGTGACGCGGTATTCATCACGCATTGCTCCCCGACACCGCGGTCTCCCGGGGCGTCATTGTTGGCTCGCCGAACAGAGCGTACCGCAACCAGCGAAACGCGAATTGCAGCAGCGTGTCATCATCCTCGCGCAACTTCTCGACCAGCTCCGTTTCCACCATGAACCGATCAAGGAAGGTACTCTCGAAGACAAAGCGGCGAAAGGAGTCCAGGTCATAGCAGGCCATGTGAAACATTTGCATGCGCTTGGGCCCCAACTGTCTCCCTCCGATGAACCAGGGATGAGAAACGATTTCTCGAAACCCTCGCTCTAGTTCCTCGCGCGCCTCAATGCCCTGGTTCAGGCGCCACTCGGCGACACTCCACTCTCGCCCTTCGACGCGCCCGTGGCAGTAGGCGTCCTCAAAGAAAAAATAAGCGGGCTGAGGCTCCTCTCCGGCCCGTGCCGGGGGAAGCCCCATGCCGACCGGGTACATCCTGCAGGCCCACGGTCGGTCTTCGTAAAC
>JALXCG010000619.1 GCA_026991065.1 Gemmatimonadota bacterium
GCATTCAGTTGACGCCGGGCAAGACCACCGACAAATGGGTCGACCCGGACAACGGCAACAAAGAATACAGCGGCAATCTCTGGTATGAAGAGACCCTGCCTCCCGACTGCCTCTTCTCCACTCTGGTCACAACCCGCGATGGTAGCGACGATCCGATCACAGGCATTACTCTGCTCTTTGAGGAGGTCACCGTTGCGCAGATCGGAGGCAATGAAACCGTGGGACAAGGCCTGGCAACCTGGACCATGAAGGGAGATGTGTCATGAGCTTCGACCAACGCCGGGAACGCTCCAAGCACGCGCTTCATTGTGTCCAGCAATGGGGTTCAAGTCGCGCCAAAGATCACGTCAAGGCGCTGCCGGTACTGGTGCGCAACATGGGACTGGCGGGCGCAATTGCCTTGCAGCACAGCAAGGATGAAACACGCCTACTGGCGGCAGATCTGGTCTCCTGGCTCATACAGCCCGATCTGCCCGGCCGTGTTCCGCTGGAATCTCCCAATGTTTCTGAGTTTCTGAAGCACTTCGTGAAGCTCCCGGAAGCTAGATGCGCGTTTCTGGAACAGGAAGGACTGCTCTTTGCCGAGGCGTTGAAACTGTTCTCAGGAGCACTCAACGGTTGAACCAGCGTACGGGAGAAAGTTGTGAACAATCACACCGAGGAACTGGCGGATGCACGGCATCTGCCCCCCCTGCCCAAGAAACTGACCAAGCGGGTCCACGAGCTGATGCCGGGCGATCTGGCGAGCAGCGCGAATGCGGGCTTGGTGTTCTGGCGCTACCCACGGGTCTGGGGCCCCAATTTCCAGCCGCTGGACTCGGAACATCGCAGTGTGTTTCTGCAAGAGTTCACGAGGCTGTATCCAGGGCAAAAAAAGGAACAGGAGCCGCTATTGAAGGACCTACGGGGGCGTCTCGATTCTCTGGGGCCACACCGAGACTACACTCCCACCGGTCCGTTGGTGACCGGCCTGGGAGCCGACCACCCGCTCGAAAACGGCTTCACTTTTCACCCTCTGTTGGGAGTGCCCTGGCTACCGGGTTCGTCGGTCAAAGGGCTGGTGCGGGCAGCCGCCCGACTGCTCGGCGAAGAGGACGGTGAAATCGCTTTGAAACTGCTCGGCCCGGGTCCGGAAGAACGGCCAAAAGGCAGCAGTGATTCCGATTCATCTGCACAGGCGAGCCAGGGTCGAGTCGCCTTTCTCGGCGCCCTGCCCAAACAGTGGCCGCAACTGATGATCGACATTGTCAACCCTCACCACCCCACCTATTACGCGGACCAGGTCAATGATCGAGCCAACCGCAAACAGATCGCCTCGCCGGTGGAATCACCGCGCCCGGTCACGTTTCTGGTGGTGAGCGCCGAGACGCAATTCCGCTTCTGGTTACGGCCCCTGGGCCCCAAAAAGGAAAAGGTGGACCTGGAACCGGTCTGGAGGTGGCTCTCTCTGGGCCTTGATCTGCTGGGTATCGGTTCCAAGACCGCGGCGGGGTACGGCCACATGCGCTGAACCCGGGCAAAGAGTTGCAAGGTTCGACAAAGCCACAATGCACGCCGGCATCCGGCTGGAGGTCTCCATCCGCCGTGCCGGCACCCGCCCCGGAACAGGTGATTTCCCAAGACTGGGTTCCGACAGCGCCAAAATAATGCCAACTCCCCTCCCCTGGCCCATCCGTCTCTCACCTCCCACGGTTGAACTCCACCGCGGGAGTGGCGCCCCGTGGATCATCGACCGGGCAAAGACGAGCGCGGATGGATGGGATTTCGAGATCACGTGGGTACCGGATGCACAGGGAGTGCGGGTGGCGTGGAGCCTGACCGCGCGGGCGGGTCCGCCGCGGACACTGGAGAGCATTCGGCTGCGGATTCCGCGCTGGTTCGATCCACAACGCACATACATCTTCTGCCAGGGCTACCAATCCTGGACCCCAACCCGCATGCGCATGGCAACCGATCGCCAACGGCGGCTCCGGCCACGCAGCTTCGCACTGATGACGCAGCGGGTGGATTCCCCCTGGTTCGGCCGGCGGGATGGGTTCGCGAGCCACGGCGTGACACTGCTGCGAGAGGCAGTAGAAGCACAGGAGCAGGGGGCAGCCGCCTCGCCGGGCGCCGGCGAAAGTTGGCTCCTGGGGTTCCTCGCCGCGGAGTCCGCCCTGGGGGAGATCTTCATCGGCCGCCAAGAGGTGGTAGCGAGTTGGGACTTCGGCGGCATGCGAATGCAACCCGGGCGAGTGGTGCACGGCGAGCCGCTCTGGATCGTTCCCGGCGCAACACTGGCGCAGTGGGCGGAGCGCGTGGCGGAGCACGCGGGGGTAACCGTTCCGGCCCGACCGAGTCCGCTCGGCTGGTGCTCCTGGTATGAGTACTACACGCGTGTGCGGGCCGCGGATGTTCGCGCCAACCTCGACTTCGTGGCGCGCCACCCGGAGTTGGGGGTCGAGGTGATCCAGGTCGACGACGGCTATCAGCAGGAGATCGGCGACTGGCTCAGCGTGAACCGCAAGTTTCCCGACGGTATGCAAGCACTGGCCGCGGAGATCGAAACGGCCGGGCTGCGCGCGGGAATCTGGACCGCTCCCTTCTTCGTCGCCCGGCGGTCGGAGTTGGCACGGCGCTACCCGAATTATCTGCTGCGCACCGAGCGCGGCAACAAGCCGGTGTATTGCGGCTACAACCCGGTGTGGAGAAGACGGCTCTTCGGGCTCGACCTGAGTCACCCCGAGGTGTTGCACTGGCTGGCGAACACCTACGCAACACTTTGCGCCCAAGGTTACTCCTATCACAAGATCGACTTCCTCTTCGCCGGGCTGCGGCGCGGCCGCCGCTACAACCCCGATCTGTCACCGGTGGCGGCTTACCGGCAGGCGCTGCGGGTAATCCGCGACACTCTGGGCGGCGAGCGTTTTCTGCTCGGCTGCGGGGCGCCGCTGCTGCCATCGGTGGGGTTTTTCGACGCCATGCGCATATCGCAGGATGTGAAGGAGGCCTGGGAGCAACCGCTGCTGCGGCGCCTGGTTCCGGACGCGGGCTATCCGGCGGTGCGCGGGGCGCTGCGCAATGTGGTTGCACGCTCGTTCCTGCATCGCCGCTGGTGGCTGAATGATCCCGACTGCGTGCTGGTGCGGGACCAGCGCACCCGCCTGAATCTGGAGGAGGTGCGTACACTGGTAACGGTGATGGGGATGAGCGGCGGCATGCTCTTTCTGGCGGATGATCTTCCACGGCTGGCGCCGGAGCGGCTGGAAGTGGCGCGGGCGATTCTGCCGCCCGGCCCGGCGCGCGGAGAGTCGCTGGATCTACCGGCATTGGCGCAATCAGCGAACCCGCAGACACGCCTCACGGATCCGCAGGAGGTCTACGAAGTCAAGGGAGAGCACTACACGTTGTCCGCCTGGATCGCGTGGGAGAGACCGATCGAACGGGAGTTGCCGGGCGGTTTCGATTTCTGGGCGGGCCGCATGGTTGGTGCGGGCGACAGCCGGCCGGCGCTCACCCGGATCCCCGCACATGGCGTGCGTACGCGGCTGCGGCGGCGGACGGCGGCCGGGCCAGCGGCAGCGACACCGGTGCCCCACCTGGCCGGCACCACGCTGCACCTGCTGGCGCTGGTCGACGGCCGCCTGCGGGCAACCTATCACCCCGGAGAACAGCCCCACCTGGAGATCCGGGGCGAGCGGATGGCCCGGCGACACGGCCGGATCTGGCTTGCTCTCCCGCCCGGCTGCGCCATCCGCCGGCTGCCGTCCGCGCTGCGCGTTGTCGGCACCTGGCAGCAAGGGGTGTTGCTCGATCTGCAGGTCGCCGCTTGGCCTTGGCGCGGTCGGGTGGAGTTGGGGTGGAAGTAGCTGCTTCACGGCTGCCCATGGCCAACCGGGTTGCGCCAGCCTGGTTCGCCGGCTCAATCTCCTTCAGGCAGTCCTGGCCGAGCACATGGTGAGCCGGTGCGGGCCATCTGCGGTGCCGGCTTTCATGCAAAACGAGGTCTTCTGATGGACCGTCAGGCGCGCTCTCTCCCGTTCCCCTGGACCGGGACCATGGCGAGCCTTCGGGTAACGGCGACCGACACCTGGCCCGCGTTGGTCAACACCTGGTACTCGAAGTCGCTCTTGGTGACCTACGCAGCTCCATGAAAGCGTCTCTTCTGACCGGTTACTCCGCTTCGATCGTGGCTGTGCGGGGCGCCCCCAAAAAAACGGCGGGAGGCAGTCCCTCCCGCCACCGGGCATCAGTTCACATCCACCGGGAACGAGTCACTGGAGAGTGTGCTCGCACCGCGGAAGATGGTCACCTCCACCGTGTAGCTGCCGGTCGGAGCAGTCGGCGGAACAGCGATATTGAGGCTGTAACTGAACTGTCCACCTGCGCTCACCGAGATCGGAGCACCATCATAAAGCGTGTCCTG
>JALXCG010000620.1 GCA_026991065.1 Gemmatimonadota bacterium
GGGCCAGCAGCGCGCAGGCCATGAGCAACAGACCGCTGCTCGTCTCCCGGTGGATGAACTCCTCGAACGGCGTAACAATCCGGTCGAACGCCTTCTCCCAGGGGGCGTGGTAGATGCGCTCCTCTTGCCGGCGCGGGTCGCCCGCCGGAGTGGAAGGGGAAGCGGTCATGAGCGAACCTCCTGGCTTGTTGCGGGGTGTGCCCCGCGCCCGACTGCCTGAACTACAACGAATCAACCCCGCAACCATACCGGATCCGCCACATCAATGGAGCCTCCACCCGGGATTGCAACTCCAGCACAAGACACCTTTTTTGAACCGCACCCCCGGCGCGCCCAGCCCCCCCGACAGCCGATCGCAACGGTGCAGAACGCGTTCGCCGGCAACCGGTCCTGGCCGAAAGTGGCGGTCGCGGAAAGCGGTGCGTTCGGCTCATCTCGCGGTCTTGGCGTTGGACGCGGCGGCCAACTCACGGGAGCGGGAGCAGGCGGCGAGGCCGGAAAGGCACCGCGCGCAACCTGTCCCGGGGCGGGTGCGCGATGCCACCTGTCCCGGGGCGGGTGCTGGAACCGCCGCGCCACCGCGCACAACCTGTCCCGGGGCGGGTGCCGGAACCGCCGCCCCACCACGCACAACTTGTCCCGGGGCAGGTGCGCGATGCTACCTATCCCAGGGCGGGTGCTGGACCTTCGGAGGTCTCAGTCCCCTCCCTTCCGCCTCCCTGGGCATCCGTCTGCTTTCAGCCTACGTCGGAGTATTTGGAAACGCGGTTGGCGGCACACGCCGTCTTGGAACTCCCCGCTGCTTGCCCTGAAGTCTCCGCTCTGCTCACCGAACCCCAGGTCGCCGTCCGCTCCTTCGCCGAACGCCGCCGCCGGCACATCCTGGCCTGCTACCACGCCGACATCCTCCGTTTCGACCAGGGTGGCAACGAACCCTTCGCTCCCGCCCGCCCCGCCAGTCCGGAGGATGATCCGGGTTGGGGGAAGCAGACCGGCCACTCCCGGTAGCTCGTCAGGATGAAATCCGCGAACACCGCCCGTTCCGAACGCAGCAGAATCAGCAGCAGGATGGGCGGCGCCGGCCTTGCGAATGCGGGCGCTATCACGCACAGTTGCTGCATGCATAGCAGACTTGCGCGCCCAGGGGAATTTTGACATTATGTCAAATATGGCATATCTTAAGTAGTAATGAGTTCAATGGACAAACCCCTGGTCTGGCTGCACGGCGAGGTAAAATCCCCGCCGTTTTCGAATGCCTGCCGGATCGAGGCGGGGTTTCTCCTGCGACGATTACAGACGGGAGATAAGCTGGCGCTCCCACACTCTAGGCCAATGCCAAACATCGGAACACGATGTCACGAATTGCGTATCATCGACGAGGACAGCACTTGGCGGATCGTATACCGGACCGACCCGGACGCCGTGATCATCGTGGAAGTCTTCAGCAAGAAGACGGCGCAGACACCAAAGCGCGTGATCGAGGTTTGTAAGAAGCGTCTGAGGGAGTATGACGATGCGTGAGACGAAGAAGGAACGACTCGAAAAGAAAGGCTGGAAGATCGGCACCGCCGAGCAGTTCCTCGGCCTGTCTCCAGAAGAATCCGCGTATATCGAGATGAAGCTGCGGTTGAGCGAGAACTTGCATCACCGACGTAAGCGCCGTCGACTAACCCAGGTTCAGCTGGCAAAGCTGATCAAATCCAGCCAATCCCGTGTGGCCAAGATGGAGCGTGGGGATCCGGCGGTTTCTATCGACCTACTGATCCGCTCCCACCTTGCGCTCGGCGCGTCGAACCGCGATCTCGCCGAGGTCATCTCTTCATCTCGAGATTCCTCGTCACACTAGCACCCGGCCGGTCAACTGCGCGCCGCAGGCGCGTTACTCGATGACAGCTGGGTCGCCACCCCGCACCGCGTTCGCTAAAGCGGGTAGTCTGACCTCCTTCAAATGGTCGTTCTTCCACTCCAGATACTGGAGGAGTTCCTTCTGCACCAGGTGTATCCGCAGGGAGCAAGTCTTCTTCCAAGTCAAGTCGCCTACCACCAGATCTCTGCCATCCACCAGCCGCTCCCTTCCTGGATTTGCCACACCTCCCGGTCGACTAATGCCGACGACGGCGAAGGCTTGAACCTCAGGGAACAGTTTCGGCCCGTACTTTTCCAGGAGTTCCCTGCGAATCACGATCTGGTCCTTGTCTTGCTTCTCGCCCTGCTTGTTGTCAACCTTTGACCGCCATTTCGCCTCCCCCGGAACCAGGAGAAGAGCAGAAGACTTATCTCCGGTCCGGCGCAACCAACCTGTCCCGGGACGGGTGCGAATGCTGCCTCTCCCGGGCAAGTGCCGCACCTTACACGGTGCTGCGCGGCACCCGTCCCCGAGTGGGTGCGGGGCCTTCCACAGCACGGCGCGTGCGCTTGTCAGCCACCTACCAGGAAGGGCAGGCGTGTGTTGCAATAGCAAGTGGCATGTGGCGATCATGAGCTGAAGGCTCAGGAGACAAGCGGTGTCCCGCACGCCTCTCCCCGTTGAACATCGCGCGGCGCTTGTCGAAGATCCAGGCACCCTCTGAGTCGAAAGTCCCGTATGCAAGCCACCCGCCACCCCACTCGCTGAGAGGCATATTGAGCTTCTTGCAGCCCCACAAGTTGGCCTCATGTGGCCTCTCCCCAAAGCAGAATTGATCAGGGTCGTGTGCCTTCTGTCGATTCCGGTAGCAGCCCACCCCATGGTGCGACTCGGATCCCGTGTTCGCATCCTTAGGACGCCGAGTTCCGGCTGGCACGAGAGCCCGCCCTCAACTGGTGCGATTCGTGGTTGGAACTCTTCCCGGTATGCCATCCCAGAAACGGCCATCAAGCAATCGTCCGGCTTCCTTCTTTCTCACGCCACCCCATCATTCGGATCGACGTGACCCACCGTGTGCCATACGTTTCCCGAAGGAGGTCCACAGTCTTGTCCGCCCGCTCATCAAAACTCAAGGTGCGCTCGATGCCGCGCCACGACTCGTTACCGAAAACCTCGTTCAGTGTGTTGGCCATACCACCAGTCTGACCTTGCGCCATTGCCATGTCCAACTCTCGCCAAATCACGTTTACAAACAGCTCGACCCTTCCTGCCGCAGCAAGCCGTGCCAATAGTTGTCCGGGAACCTTGAATCCATAGGGATCTACGAATACAAAGGCTGGTGCCATCCTCTTGCGGTCCTCGTTCAAGTTCTCCAGCATGCTCTCCAATTGAGCGTAGCAATCGCCTGAACTCACAGACACACGAACTCGCTGAAGAAGCGAGGCCGGAAAGACACCGCGCGCCACCTGTCCCGGGGCGGGTGCCGAATCCGCCGCGCCACCGCGCGCTACCTGTTCCGGGGCGGGTGCCGAATCCGCCGAATAACTCGCGGGATTCCCGCCGCACCTGCAAAGCCGACGGCTCGCTCATCCTTACAACAGGAGACCCGGGCTCCCTGAATTCCCAGATTCCTCCTCCGTGCCCGCCGGGTTGCGGGGCCAGTGCAAGCGCCAGAACCGGTATAGCCAGGCGCAACCGGCGATTCCGGCCAAAGCTCCGACCCACCATAACGCGTGGGTGAAGATGGAGCGACGTATGAAAGAGAAATGAGGATCAAGGACCCAAGCCCGACATCGATTCCGGCCACCGCCACGCCCACGCCAAGGTAGCGGCAAGCCTCCCGTCGATCCGGCTGATCTCCGAACGCCGCGCGCCGAACATTGCTGCACCATGCCCCCCCGAATTGACGGCGACAAGCTCCCTGGAGCCAAACCCTCCCGCTCAGACCGGAGCGCCGGTTCGGCATGAATGGCGCGGGGCGAAGCGCGGCTTGCTCCGCTGCAAAGAGCGCGGCCTGCCCGCCGCCGCTGCGCGGGTGCATCTCCAAAAAGGAGAAAAAACGCGCCACGGTCACCCCTTCCCCGGCAGAGATGAACACAGAGATTGACAGGCCGCGGTCCGAGCGTTCAGGATGCGGGCACTCTCTCTGACCAAAACACTCTTAAATGTCCACTGAAAACCGATTTCAAGGAGTCATCATGGATCAGCCCTCCGCTTTTTTTGCCGGCGACCATCGCCACTGCGACAACGAATGGGCGGCAGTCGAAGCCGCCGTGGATGCTGCCGACAACGACCGGGCCGCGGCCTGCTGGAAGCGTTTTGACGCGGCGATGCGGCGTCATTTCGCCATGGAGGAAGAGGTGCTCTTCCCGGCGTTCGAAGACGCCACCGGGATGCGCGGCGGGCCGACGCAGGTGATGCGGATGGAGCACGCTCAGATGCTGGGTGTTCTGGAGCAGATGGCCGCCGCGGCTGCCGAAGGGGATTTCGAAACCCTGGTGGATCATGGCGATACGCTGCTGATGTTGATCCAGCAACACAATGTAAAAG
>JALXCG010000621.1 GCA_026991065.1 Gemmatimonadota bacterium
ATGCGCGGGGGGCATTCGGCTATCACATGTGGACCGAGATCTTCAACGGGGAGTGGGTGCCGCTGGATCCCGCCTTTGGGCTGGATTCGATCGACGCGACCCACATAAAGATCGCATCACAGGCCCTTGCCGGGACGTCGACGGCCGGCGCTTTCCTGCCGCTCCTGGATGTGATGGGAAAGTTTGACCTGGAGATGGTCTCCTACCGCAGCCAGGGCCAGCTTTTCGACACTCCCCGGCCGCGGGTCGAACTCCACGATGGCTGGGTGAGCAGTCCGGAATACCGCCTGCGCTTCCAGGTTCCCGATGGATGGGATCCTTCACCCGGCGAGAAACTGCCGCTGGAGTTTCTCCAGGTTCTCTATCCACGGGACCAATTCAGTCTCGCCCAGATTACGGTGCGTGCTTTTGTCGTAAACTACGATTTCTCTTTGCAGGCAACGGCGAACACCATCGCGGCCGCGGTCGGGGGATTCGACAGTCGACAAAATGTGCGCGTCGGGGGAGTGGACGCGCTGCGCCTGGCCTTCACCGACCCCAACGACGAGTTGCCGCGGATCAGTGTGCTGCTGTTGGATGGCGACACCTATTTCGCCTTTACGGTTGAGAACCCGGACCAGAAAGAGATCCAGGCATTTGACGCATTGCTGGAGTCGGTACAATTCGACCGCGGGGAGACGCAAAAGGGGCCGGGCCAATGAGAGTAGAGTTGCCGGCGGTGGCGGTGGCGGTGGTATCCGCGGCAGCCGCTTCGGCGGTGGGAGCGACACCGGCGCCGACGCCGGCTCAGGCCGCAACCGGGACCGTCGCGATATCCACCACGACAGTTGTGGGGGCGGTGCCGCAGGCCACGCGCGGTGCAGCAGTCTCGGTGCGACTGCGGATTGCCGCCCGGGGAGCCTTGCCGCCGGATCGGTTGGCGGCGCGGGCGCTTCTTACAGCAACGGCCGAGCGTGTCGCTCTGCGCCACGGCCTGCGGCTGGTGCGGGTGAATCGCCTGGGGATCGCCGACTTGCGGCCGATGGCGATGGCCAACTCGGAGCCCCTGCCGGAACTGGCGCGCAAGCTGACGCTGGATCCCGATGTGGAGTGGGCGGAGGTGGCCCGGCGGGGAAGCTGGTTGCTCCAGGGCAGCAATGATCCGCTGCCGGATGATCCGCGCTTCGCGGATGCCTGGCACCTGGAGAACAGCGGCCAGGAGGGGGGCGTGCCGGGGGCGGATGTCAACGCGCGCGCGGCCTGGGCGCTGACCACCGGGGCGACCGACATCGTGGTGGCGCTTCTGGACTCCGGCGTCGAACTGGAGCACGACGATCTTTTCGGCGCCATGTGGCGCAATCCCGGCGAAGTGGAGAATGGCCAGGATGACGATGGCAACGGCTTTGTGGACGATCTGTGGGGCTGGGACTTTGCCAATGGGAACAACGACCCACGGCCAACGGAGAGCGCCCACGGCACGGAGACTGCGGGGGTAATCGGGGCACGCACCGCCAATGGTCTGGGCGTGGCGGGGATCGCCGGGGGCTGGGGCGGTCACGGCGGAGTGCGGGTGATGGCGGTGCAGATCGGCGAGCGCTCACCACTGGGCGAAGCGCTGGACGACGGCATCCTCTACGCGGTGGACAACGGCGCGCAGATCATCTCGCTCTCTCTGAGCGTTTCGCCGTCGCAGGCGATCGATCTGGCGGTGGCGGAAGCGCGCCGGGCCGGAGTGCTGCTGGTCGCCGCCGCGGGCAACTCGGGCGGCAAAGTAGCCTACCCCGCATCCCTCGGTGACGCCGTCGCAATCTCCGGCACCACCCGGCAAGACACCCTCTGGCGCTCCTCGGCGCACGGCGCGGAGATCGCCCTGGCAGCACCCGCCCAGGAGATCGTCACCACCAATCTCTATGACCGCTACCTGGTCTCCAGCGGCACCTCCTTCGCCGCCCCCCTGGTGGCGGGAGCAGCGGGCCTGGTTGCCGCGGCCAGCGCCGAAGCTCCACTGCGCGACGATCTGTTGCTGGCCCTGGCCCTGGGCGCCCGCGACCTGGGGCCGGTCGGGCGCGACCCGAGCTTTGGCTGGGGCCGCATCGACGCCCGCGCGGCGATCGGCGCGCGCAACGGGGTGATTGCCCATGTCACCGGTCGCGTGGAGCTGGAACCGCTGCCGCCGGGGCGGGTTGCGACTCTGCGCGCGGAGTGGCTGGAGCAGGGCTTCGCGGTGACCGTGGACCCGGAGGATGGCTCCTACTCGCTGCCGGTGGCGGGCGACCGCACCGTAACCGTAGCGCTCCAGGCGTGGGGAATGGCGGCGGACAGCACCACGCTGGAGGTCGCCCCCGGGGGGGTGGCGCGGGTGGATCTGCAGCCGCGGCCTCTGCCCTCGGTCACGCTCTACGGCCGGACCGTGGCGGCGGATGGCGCCGGCGGTTTCAGCGGCGTCCCGGCCGCGGTGCGGATTCTGCCCGCGGCGGCCCACGCCGAAACCCACAGCGGAGCCGACGGCGGCTTCGCCGTGGCCGAACTGCCGCTCGACTCGCTGGTGGTCCTGGAGGCCCGAACCGTGCTGCGCCAGGCCCTTCCCGAGAGCGTGCTGGTTGCCGGTCCCACCGGCGCGGACACACTGCGCCTCGAACTGCTCCCGGTCCGCGATCTCGACGCC
Organism: Gemmatimonadota bacterium; assembly: GCA_026991065.1. Lineage (GTDB taxonomy): Bacteria > JALXCG01. The sequence continues at coordinate 2,645 of JALXCG010000621.1, forward strand.
TCCGACGGCGGCCTGCGCGAAGAGGGAGGGCTGTGGGAGCATGGCGTGGGATTCACCGCCCACACGCCGCCCGCGGTCTGGGGAGCCCCGCTCGCCGGTGGCTACCCCAACAACGCGGATGCCTCGCTCTTCTCGCCGCCGATTCGGGTCGACGCAGACGCCCCGGCGCCGCAGCTCGCCTTCTACCAGCAACTCGCCAGTGAAGAGGGGTATGACGGCGGCAATCTGCAGATCACCACCGACGACGGCGCCACCTGGAGCGTGATCGAGCCGGTCGGGGGCTACTCCCTGGCGGCGTTTCCCAGCGGCAACCACGCCCTTGCCGGAGAACCGGGGTGGAGCGGCCGGCGCGACTGGGAGCGGGTCATCTTTCCCCTGGATGCGGTGCGCGGCGAGCTGGTGGCGTTCCGCTGGCAGTTTGGTTCCGACAACGACATCGGCGGCGAAGGCTGGTGGCTGGACGACCTGATGCTGCTCGGCGGCGCCCATCCTGCGCTCGATCTGGAGCTGGCGCCCGCCGCGCTCAGCGGGATCAAGCCGGGGGATGCGGTGCAGATCGAGCTGCGCCTGAACAACCGCTGGGACCGCGCGTCCGACACCCTGGTGCGCTGGTCCCTGGATGGCGCGCCGCTGGCGGAGCGCAGCTTCGGCAACCTGGATCCGGGGGCCACACTGGAACTGCCGCTGCAGCGTCGCCTCCCCGGCCTGGCGCCGGGGTCCCACACGCTGAGCGCTGAATGGCTGCAGGATGGCCGCGCCTTCGATGCTGCCGGCCTGCTGCTGGAAGTGGTGCGGTGATCGCTTTCGTCGACGGCGCCCTCAGCCGCGACGCGGTGATCCCCGCCGACCTGGGCGGCATCCTGCAGGGCGACGGCGTGTTCGAAACCCTGCGCGTTTGCGGTGGCCATGGCTTCCGGCTGGCTGCCCACCTGCGGCGGCTGCGGCGCGGGCTCGAGGCATGCGCAATTTCGCCCCCGGCGCAGCTCGACCAGGTCGACCGGATGATCGCCGCACTGGCGCGGGCCACGGAGCAGCAGGAGTGCCTGGCGCGGATCACCGTGGTGCGCCGCCAACCGCCCGCCGCGGCCTGGTGGATGCTCCACCTGCGCCCGCTGCCTCCCGCCGCCCAGCGCGACCGCGATCGCCGCGAGGGCGTGTGCGCCCGGGTGTCGCGCGTGGTGCACGCCCCGTTCCCCGGCCCGCGCTGCAAATCGCTCTCGTTCCAGCCCTGGGCCCTGGCCCGGCGCGAGGCGGAAGTGGCGGGGGCGGCGGAAGCGCTGCTCACCAACCACGACGGCCACCTGGTCGAGGGGGCCTGGAGCAATCTCTTCTGGATCGAGGGGGAGAGCCTGCAAACCCCGCCGCTCTCCCTGGGGGCGCTGCCCGGCACCACGCGCGCTTTCGTATTGGAGCAGGCCGCCGCGCGCGGCTGGCGGACCGGCAACGGAATCGCCCGCCCCAGCCACCTCTGGCGGCACGCCGACGAGGCCTTTCTGACCTCCGCCGGGCGGGGAATTCTGCCGCTGGTGCGGATCGATGGGCAACCGATCGGAACCGGGCGTCCCGGCCCACGCACCGCCGAACTCGCGGCGACCTGGGAAGAAGCCCTGGCGGCGAGCCGCGCCCGCGCCCGCGCTCGCACCCGCGCGGCGGCGGAGGAGTCGGACGGATGATCCAGTGGGAACGGGTCATGCCGATCGCCCGCCGCCATCGGGAGCTGCAAATCGAAACCTGCAACGAAGCCGCCG
>JALXCG010000622.1 GCA_026991065.1 Gemmatimonadota bacterium
GCCCGGTGGCACGCCCGCTCTCCACCATCCCGCCCCCCTCCGCGCCAGCGACCAAGAAACAGCCCAATCCGCTGCGCCACCGCGCGTTACGCCACAGCGCAAAAGATTCCGGCCGGCCCGCGGCCTCTTGCGCGCCGCCTCCGGCCCCGTTATCCTTCCATGGTACCACTGCTTCTTCAACGCGGGGGGCCGCAGCACCATCGACTCTCCGCACACAGGCCCCGGTACAGGCCAAGGAGGCGACGCGTGCATGGCTGGACCCACTCCATCGTAGCAGGTAGGGCAAGAGCGCTCGTTCTCGGGGCGCTTCTCCTGACAACCGCCGCAGCACTCGCCCACGACTACTACATCGACGCCCAAAACGGCGACAACCGGAACGACGGCAGCGCCAATGCTCCATGGAAGACGGTGAGCTTCGCCCTCACCGGGCCCCACGCGCCGCTTCCCGCCAACTCCACGCTCCACCTCTACGGAACCGACGGCGTGGCCTACGGCGTGACCAATCACGACCCCCTTCCCTGGGTGCTTTACAACAACATCAGCATCGTCGCCGACAGCAGCGCGGGCAGCGGCACCGATTGGATCGTAGAAGCCGGCGGCAGCGGTCAAGACGTCATCAGGCTCAGCGCCGACGATGATTTCCAGGGCTGTCGGATCCAGGGAATCGAAGACCCCGACCACCGCTACGACCTGATCCTCCGCAACGGCGGGCGCGGCATCGTCTCGCAGCCGGTCGGCAAGACGCACGCGCCGACCATTCAGTATTGCACCATCAAGAACATGCGCAACGAAGCGATCCGCATCGACGGCCACTACGCCGGAATTGGCCATCTCATTCGAAACAACATCCTGCGATCCAGCGGGGCCGCGCAGATCCGCTTCGAAGTATCCAACTGCTTCAGCACCGCCGTGATCGAAGGCAACGAGCTGGTCAGCGGAAAATCAGATGGGATCTACATCACCGGCACCTTGGCCCGAGGTTCGCTCGGAGTGCGCAGGAATACCATTTCATCAAGCCTCGCGCGTTATGAAACAGCGGTCCTCTTCAACGCCTTCCACGGCCGTGTGGAGTTTGTGGACAATACACTCAGCTACTCGGGTCGCGGTTGTGAGGGGTTGGGCATCCTCGAGTGCGACCAGTGGGATCCGCTCTCGGAAATCGACGGGAACCTCCTGGTCAATGTCTACCGTTCTGCGCTCCATGTCTCGACCACCCATGGCGTCATTTTCACCAACAACACCTGCACCGGCACAACAGCTCATCACGAGGGCATATGGCTCAGGAAGTCCCACGACGCGATTCTGTCAGGCAATCTGTGCAGCGGGTCGAGTAACAACGGAATCTATCTATTCAATTCTGATCGCGCCCTCATTGAGAACAACACCGTGCACGGGAGCAATGGATCGGGCATCCACCTTGACCATGGATCCACTGAAGCCATCGTCCGCAACAACAGCTTGTGCACCAACCGAGAGTGGGGAATAAACAGCTCTTCGCCCACTACGGAGGTCGTCAACAACACGCTGACCTCCAACACCCTGGGCGGACTCCGCATAGGCTCGAGCAGCGCCTTGGTACTCAACAACAAGATCCTGGCCAATGCAGGACCAGGCATATTGATCACCATCGGCGCCAACTCCTCCTGCATCCACAATCTCGTCGCCAAGAACAGCGGCGACGGCATCCAGATCACATCCAGCATCGTCTATGCACCGCCCAGGATCTATAACAACACGGTCGCCAACAACGGCGGGCATGGAATCCGGACCAAGCTTGTCCCCGATACTCCGCTCTACGTCGCCAATTGCATTTTTTCGGGCAACGGCGACCTGGACATGGCCGGCCTGGCCTACAGCCAGTACATGAACTGCTGCGCCGGGACCGGCATCTCGCCCGGCTACGGCAACCTGCGCGCCGATCCCCTCTTTGTCGACGCCGGCAACGGTGACTATCACCTGTCGAGTGCCTCTCCCTGCATCGAAGCCGGCTCCAACACCATGGTAGAACACGCCACCGACCTGGACGGCGTCCCGCGCATCCTGGATGGCGCATGGAACGGCAGCATGACTGTCGATATCGGTTGCTACGAGTATACCGAAGTCTCCTCCAGCCTGAGCGGCAACCACCAGCAGGGCGGAGACCTCAAGTTGACGGTGAAAGGCCCCGCCAACGCTCCCTTCAGCGTCTACGCGGCCGCCGACACCGGCTCCTATCCACTGGCCGAGGGCCCCGGGCTCCTCCATCCGCGCTATGGAACGGTTGTGCTCAATGTTGCCCGGCTCTATTCCGAAACACCGGTCGCCGGCGGCAGCACCGACTCCACCGGAACCGCCACTCTAACTCTGCCACTTCCACCGGGGAGCGCGGGAAGGTATGTCGCGCTGCAAACCGCGGTGGATGCCCCGGACGGGAGCGGCCACGGCCAGTGCACCGAGGCCGAGACCTTCATCATCCAGCCATGAGCCAGTCTTCACGTAGAACAAACATGAGTGTTACTGTTTTTTGCTGTGGGGAGCCGCAGCACCATCAACTCTCCGCACCCAGGTCCGGGTACGAGCCAAGGAGACGAAGCGTGCATAGCTGGAAACACTCCATCGCAGCAGGTGGAACAAGAGTGCTCCTTCTCGGGGGGCTTCTTTTAAGAACCGCCGGAGCACCCGCCCAAGACTACTACATCGATGCCCAGAACGGTGACAACTGGAACGACGGCAGCGCGGGTGCCCCGTGGAAGACCGTCAACTTCGCCCTCACCGGGCCTCACGCGCCCCTTCCCGTAAACTCCACGCTCCATCTCTACGGAACCAACGGCGTCTCCTACGGCGCGGACAATGGAGAGCCCTTTCCCTGGGTACTTTACAATAACATCAGCATCGTCGCCGACAGCAGCGCGGGCAGCGGAACCGACTGGATCGTGGACGCCGTCGAGAGCGGCCAAAACATCATTGAACTCAGCGCGGTCGATGATTTCCCGAGCAGTCGGATCCAGGGGATCAGCGATCCGTTCCACCGCTACGACCTGATCCTCCGCAACGGCCGACGTGGCATCGTCTCGGAGCCGGCCGGCAAGACGCACGCGCCGACCATTCAGTACTGCTCCTTCGAAAACACAAACGGCGAAGCGATCCGCATCGCCGGCAGCGACGCCACGCTTGGCCATCTCATCCGGAATAACATCCTGCAATCCATCGTGGCCGCGCAAATCCATTGTGAGGCGTCGAACTGCTCAAGCACGGTTGTGATCGAAAACAACGAACTGTCCGGCGGGCGATCGGATGGAATCGACATCACCGGCACCCTGACTGGGGGGGCGATCGTGGTGCGCGGAAACTACATCTCATCGAATTCCGCTCGCTACAGGACAGCGATTCTCTTCAATGCCTTCCACGGTCGTGTGGAGTGTGTGGACAACATCGTCAGCTACTCGGGGTATGGTTGTGATGCCTTGGACATCTTCGTTTGCGGTCGCTGGGATCCGCTCTCGAGAATCGACGGGAACCTCCTGCTCAATGCCTACTACTATGCGCTCTATATCTCGACCACAAATGGCGTCGTTTTCACCAACAACACCTGTACCGGTACAGCTCGTCACGATGGCATACGGCTTTACCAATCCGACGACGTGATTCTGTCGGGAAATCTACTCAGCGGGGCGTATCGCACCGGAATATACCTTGAGGATTCCGACCGCGCCCTCATTGAGAACAACACCGTGCGCTCGAGCGGCGACTCGGGCATCGACCTTTTCTACGGATCCAGCGATGCCATCCTCCGCAACAACAACTTCTACGCCAACAAAGAATGGGGAATGTACATCACTTCGCCGAATGCGAAGGTCGTGAACAACACGATCACCGCCAACACCGCGGGCGGACTCTATGTAAACTCGAGCGGCGCCATGGTATTCCAGAACACGATATTGACCAATGGGGGACCAGGGATCCAGGACGACACCTGCGATGGCTCCTCCTATATGCACAATCTCGTCGCCCAAAACAGCGGCGACGGCATTCAGCTCACGGCCAACACCACTCCCGCCCCACCCAAGATCTACAACAACACCGTCGCCGCCAACGGCGCGCATGGCATCTGGACCGCGCTGGCCAGCGGCACCCCGCTCTACGTCGCCAATTGCATCTTCTCAGCCAACGGCGACCTGGACATATCCGGCCTGACCTACAGCCAGTACATGAACTGCTGCGCCCGGTCCGGCATCTGGCCCGGCCACGGCAACCTGCGTGCCGATCCCCTCTTTGTCGATGCCGGCAACGGTGACTATCACCTGTCGAGCGCCTCGCCCTGCATCGACGCCGGCAGCAACACGATGGTCGAACACGCCACCGATCTGGACGGTGTGCCGAGCATACTCGATGGTGCCTGGAACGG
>JALXCG010000623.1 GCA_026991065.1 Gemmatimonadota bacterium
CAATACCCCTGCGCCACCCAATCCCGGTAACGCTCCAGCCAACGCCGCGCCCCCACCGGATCCACCCGATGACCCCGGCTCTTGCCGCTCCAATAGCGCCCGATCGCCAGCGCCGCATCCGCCGGGAAAGCCCGAATCAACCACTGCACCCAGCGCCTTCGCAGAACCCACCGCAGCAATCGATAGCCCCGGTCGGCACCGGCCGGCTCATCTCCATGACTCAGCAGCAGCGCTTCCCAGCCATCCCGGCCCGGCATTAAGACCGCCTCTTCATGGATCTGAATCCCCAACTCCCGGCGCAGGAACCGACCCGGTGAAAAATCGTGATTGCCGACCACAAAGTGGATCTCCACCCCACGCCGCGCCGCCCGCTCCAGAATCGCAAGCACCCGGTGTAGCCCCGCCGGCACCAGCCCATTCCAGCCCAGCCAGACATCGAAAATGTCACCGAGCAGCAGCAACCGGTCACGCCCTCCCTCCAGCGAATCCACCAACTCGCCGAATCGAGCGTGCTTCCAGGTCTCCACTTGAGTCGCATCCGCACCGAAATGAGTGTCACTGATCAGCAGATCCATCCAGCGAGAGTAACCCGTCATCCTTCTCCACCAACCCCACAAACCGACCTTCCCCCTAAATTCCATTCCTTGTTTGAAGTTCTGGTTTCTCTGGACACCCCCTGCCCGCCGCGCCCACGCGTCCGCGCTCCGCGGCACCACTCTCACCGAAACCGCCTGATCGCCCTATACCTCGCCTGGATCTCCTCCCGCTTCTCAACTGCCTTTCACCCTCCCGGCACCTCTCCTCTCCCCGCGCTTTCACCAACCAGGCCCGATCCAGCCTCCGCTTCAGGCTCCTGCCTGCTTTCCCCCCACCCTCGCCACGAAAATCGCCGCGTCCGGAATTCCCGCTCCCCACTCCAATCCGCCCCAATTTCCACAAGGCCGTTCCAGCGCATCGGCTCCCGGTTCTCCCCGGCCGCCGGCAAGGCGCCAGAAGCCACGCGGCACAGGACTGGCAACCGATTGCCCATCTCACCACGCCGCCGGGAGCCGGTCCCGCAGCCAACGCCGCGGATGGGGCCTTGATGCTGGATCGAGGCGCCGCGCAGCGCCTTGACACCCCCCGGACTGCATGTTATCGTCCAGCGCTAAGTTTTTATGGCGCACATACTTTCGGGATCGCCCAAGGTATCGCGCCGGAACCGCCGGCGGCATCGGCACAGATCGCGTCTCCGGCCCCGCTAGCCAGGGGTGTGATCGGTTAGAATCAGTGACCGCCCCTTTTTGTGGGCATTGACACGTCAAGCCCGGATCTCGAGCTGCAACACGACAGTGGGAGACAACATGAGTCTGGACGCTCTGGGTATGGTCGAAACCAAGGGACTCATCGGCTCGATCGAAGCCGCTGATGCCATGGTCAAGGCCGCGAAAGTTTCGTTGATCGGCAAAGAGAAAATCGGTGGCGGTTTCGTCACAGTCATGGTGCGAGGTGATGTCGGCGCGGTTAAAGCCGCCACGGATGCCGGCGCCGCGGCTGCCGAGCGCGTCGGGGAACTGGTTTCCGTGCACGTGATTCCGCGCCCGCACACCGATGTGGAGATGATTCTCCCCAAGGCGGGCGGCGAGTAGCGCCGACTCTCCGGGGCCAACCATGGCAAATGACAGCGCACTCGGAATGGTCGAAACCGAGGGCCTCGTCGCCGGCATCGAAGCAGCGGACGCAATGTTGAAAGCCGCTTCCGTGCGCCTGGTCGACAAAGAGGTCACTACGGCCAAGCTCGTCACGATCAAAATCGTGGGCGACACGAGCGCGGTGTCGGCCGCCGTAGCCGCCGGCGTTGCCGCAGCTGAACGGGTTGGAACGGTGCTCTCCAGCCACGTCATACCTCGCCCGCACGAGGAACTGAACAGGATCATCGCCCCCCGGCCGGTCGCCGCGGGCCCTGATCTTCAGAGCTTGACCGTGGTCGAACTCCGGCGGCGGCTGCGCGCACATGCCGGCAGCGGCATGAGCGGTCGCCAGATCTCCCGTGCCAGCAAGAGTGAACTGCTTGCGGCGCTGCGGCGTCTCCTCTCCTGACCCCAAACCTCTTTTCAGGCGTGCGAGCCGCGAAGACCCCCCGGCTCGCGCCGCCGGCTTCATGCGAGCCAATTCTCGCATGGGGAAGAGACCCTATGTCCATCGACCCGGATCTGAAATCCATACAGGAAGTTCGCGACTGCTTGCGGGTGGCCAAAAGCGCGCAGAAGCAATTCGCGGATGCCAGCCAGGAACAAGTGGACCGCATTGTCGATGCCATTGCCCGCGCGGCCCAGGCAGAGATCGAGCCGCTTGCGCGCATGGCGGTCGAAGAGACCGGCATGGGGGTCTACGAAGACAAGATCGTCAAGAACCGTTTCGCCGCGGTGGATGTTTACGAGAACATTCGGCCTCTGCGCACGGTGGGGATCCTCTCTGAGAATCCCGAGAAGCGCCTGGTGGAGATCGCGCAGCCGATGGGCGTCGTGGCAGCGATCATCCCGACAACCAACCCCACCTCCACGGCGATCTACAAGATCCTGATCGCGGTCAAGGCCCGCAACGCAATCGTCATCTCTCCCCATCCCCGTGCCCGGCGTTGCATCGCCCATACCGCCGGCCTGTTGGCGCGGGCGGCGATTCAGGCCGGCGCGCCGGATGGCTTGATCTCCTGTCTATCCGAGCCTACCCTGGAATCCACCCAGCACTTGATGAGCCATCCGCACACCGCGGTGATTCTCGCCACCGGCGGCGGCGGCCTGGTCAAGGCCGCCTACTCCAGCGGAAAACCGGCTTTTGGTGTCGGTCCGGGCAATGTGCCGGCCTATATCGACCGCAGCGCCGATGTTGCCCAGGCCTGCCGCGACATCATCACCGGCACCTCTTTCGACAATGGCACCATCTGCGCGTCGGAGCAGTCCGTGGTGGTCGACGCCCCGGTGGAAGACGAGGTGATCCGCGAACTGCAAGCAGCCGGTGGTTATTTTGTCACAGCGGAAGAGAAGGCCCGGCTGGAGCGCGTCGTGGTGCAAAGATCGGGCGCCATCGACCCGGCAATTGTGGGAAAGCACGCCCGGGTGATCGCGGAGAAGGCAGGAATAACGGTTCCGCCGAACACGCTCGCCCTGATCGCCCGTCTCGACAAGGTCGGCCGCGGAATCGAACCGCTCTCCGTCGAGAAGCTCTCCCCGCTCCTCGGTTTCTATGTCGAAAGCGATTGGGTGGCTGCCTGCGAGCGTTGTCTCGATCTGCTCGCGGTCGGTGGCATGGGCCACACGCTTGCCATTCATGCCCGGGATGAGGCCGTGATTCGCGAATTCGGCTTCAAGAAGCCGGTGTTTCGCGTTGTGGTCAACACCTCCTCCACTTTCGGCGCCATCGGGGCGTCCACGGGCTTGGCCCCTTCACTTACCCTTGGCTGCGGGACATTCGGCGGAAATGTCACCAGTGACAATGTCAGTGCCGAGCACCTGATCCAGATCAAACGCCTTGCCTATGGTCTGCGGCCGGTCTCGTTGCCCCCGCGTGCCGGCGAAGGCGGTCTGGCCACGCGCGCCGGGTTGGCACCCACGCGGCGGAGCGAATCCTCAACCGATGCGTCGACCGGTGCCGCATCGGGCCACGTCTTGACTGAAGAGGATATCGAGCGCATCGTCCAGAATTTCCTCCGCGAGCGGCGGCGCTCGTGAGTTCCGGTCCCTCTTCTCCTCCCTTGGCGGCACTGCACGACTACGTGCATCCGCGACCCGTGCCGATCGGCATCATGCCGGCCCAGGCGCGGCTCACCCGTGCCGACTTCGAACAGCTTTTTGGCCCCGGGACCGAGGCCGAAAAGCTGCGACCGCTCCCGCAAAAGGGGCACTTCATCGCCAGGCAGCAGATTGCCATCCATGTTGCTGGGCGAATTCTGGAGGGGCTGCCGGTTTGCTGTCCGTGGGTCGAGCGCTCCCGAATCGAGATTCCCGCCTCCCGCGCCCGGCAGTTGGGCATTCGTGTCCCGGTGGCCCTTCTTGAGGGGGCCGAAACTGCTTCGGACGGCGTCGAGTGCCTGCTCCTCGGCCCCACGGGAACGCTACAGCTACGGGCGGGCCTCTCCATTCCTCAACGCCACCTCCATCTCTCACCGAGTGATGCGCGCGCATTCCATCTCGCCGACGGCGAACGCACTCGGGTGGTGGTTCCCGGCGTTCGCGGGGCCATCTTCAACGATGTCTTGGTACGAGTTTCGGAGCAGGCGGTTCTCGAACTGCACATCGATGAGGATGAGGCCAATGCCCTGCTCGCCTGCAATGGGGACCTCTCCTACGTCATCAATGAGCAGCGGCTGGGGCTGGACCTCAACTTGCGCTTGGCCCGCCCCGCGG
>JALXCG010000624.1 GCA_026991065.1 Gemmatimonadota bacterium
CCTCTTGGTGCCCCAGGTTGGAACGGAGGAGGAGCGCGGCGCTGCCGGTGGCCGAGGCAGCCAGGCAGACGCGCGGGGCGCGCACATGGACCTCGCCGAGTGGGCGACCGGTGGCGGGATCGAGGGCGACCGCGAACACCCCTTCCACTTTGCCGTCGGCGTGCAGCACCTCGACCGCCTGAGTGCGGGTGGCGATCCGCAGGCCGTCTTCGATGGCGGGGGGGAGCAGCACTTTGGGCACGTTGTTCTTGGCGTCGAATGCACAACCCAACTCGCAGAAGCCGCTGCCGACGCAGCCGGTGCGGTTGTGGCGGAGGCCGCCGCCGCGCCAGCCGAGGGCGTTGCAGCCCTTCTCCAGCAGTTGATTGTGGCGATTCCATTGATCCCGGGGAACGGCGGAGACCGAGAGCCGTGCTTCTACCTCGGCGTAGAGGGTGGCCCACATTTCGGGCGGCAGGTGCTCCAGGCCCCGGGAGCGTTGCCAGGCGGCCAGGATCGGCGCGGGGATGCGCTTGCAGAGATTGAGGTTGTGAAGCGACGAACCGCCCAGTCCGCGACCTTGGTGAATGAGCACGCCGTGGTCAGCCGAAGCGCGCGCGCCGCCGGCCCAGAGGAGTTGGGGGATCATCTCCTCCTCCCGTTGGGTCATGCTCTCCGGCGGGATGAATCCACCCGCCTCCAGCAGCAGCACGTTCCAACCGACCTCGGCGGCGACGCGCGCGACCATGCCGCCCCCCGGGCCGGAGCCGATGATGCAGAGGTCGGCTTCGAGATGGAGTGGCAGGGTGGAGCGGGACGCGTCGTGGATCATCGGGAGATCGCTTTCTTCGGCGCGGGGATGGACTCCAGCGGCTGGCGCGCGATCAGATGATCGTAGCGCCCGGGGCGGCTGGGCAGACCGTCCGCGCGGCGCGCGACATTGGCCGGCAGCACCACCAGCGGTCCCTCGTAACCGAGCGCCGGCCAGGTCCGCGGGTCTTGGTACCAGGCGCTCATGCAGAGGTCGCGGATGCCGTTGGCGATCAGCCGCTGGGTGCCGCCACGGGCGTGCAGGCGCTGCAGGTGGGCGGCGGCGGCCGCGGGCGTCAGGCGGGTGAACCGCGGCCAGTGAAAAGTGAGCCAGGTGCCATGCTCCAGGAAGAGCAGCAAGCCGCGAACTTCGCGCAGAAGCGCCGGCGGCAGGGCCATGAGGTAGCGGTCGGCATTGCGCGCGATTTCGAGCGGGGTGGGGCCGGCCGGCCAGGTGCCGCCGGGGGAATCGGGGATCAGCGCGGTGGCGGCGGCGGTCACGACAACGGCCTCCCAGTCATGCAGAACCCGACCCCGCCAGTTGGGGAGACGGGGATGACCAAGAAGACGATAACCGCCGGCTGCCAGTAGCCCCGCGGCGGCCGCGCCGCGCAGAAAACGGCGGCGACTCAGCGACGCGGGAGCGGCGGAATCAGCGGCGTGAGGATCGGGTGAAGTCATGACCCTTAAGGATAGCGCGACAGAGAGAGAAAGAAAAAGCGTCGGAGGCGTTTCATTCGGTTGCATTTCCGCGACGATTGCGTCACATTGCAAGCAGTCTACAGGAGGCTGGCGATGCAGGCAGACAAGAGTTCGCGCTTCCTCGACACCATCCTCAATTCGGTGGCGGACGGGGTCTTTACGGTCGACAAGAATTGGCGCATCACCTCCTTCAATCGGGCCGCGGAGCGGATCACCGGGGTCAGCGCCGAGCGGGCGTTGGGGCAGCGCTGCAGCGATGTCTTTCACGCCGACATCTGCGAGCGCAACTGCGCTCTTCGCCACACAATCCGCACCGGAGAAAAGGTGATCGATACGCCGGCGCGGATCCTCAATGAGCGCGGGCGCGCGGTGCCGATCAGCCTCAGCACCGCGGTGCTGCGCGACCCGGAGGGCAACGCCCTGGGGGCGGTCGAGACCTTCCGTGATCTCTCCATGCTGGAGGAGCTGCGGCGCGAGATCCGGGGCAGTTATACCTTCGAAGATATCGTCGGTAAGAGCCCGGCCATCCGCAAGGTCTTCGCCCTGCTCCCGGACATTGCCGAGAGTGACACCACGGTTCTGATTGAAGGCTCGAGCGGAACTGGAAAGGAGCTGCTGGCGCGCGCTGTGCACAACTTGAGTCACCGTCGCGCCGGGCCTTTTGTCGCGGTCAACTGCGGGGCGCTGCCGGCCACCCTCTTCGAGTCGGAGCTTTTTGGTTATGTTCGCGGGGCTTTCACCGATGCCAAGCGGGACAAGCCCGGGCGGCTGGCGCTCGCCGAGGGAGGCACGCTTTTTCTCGACGAAGTCAACGAACTGCCGACCCAGACCCAGGTCAAGCTATTGCGGGTTCTGCAGGAGCGGGAGTATGAGCCGCTCGGTGGAGTGCGCACTCTGCGGGTGAATGCCCGCATTGTTGCCGCCACCAACTGCCATTTGGCGGAATGGGTGAGTCAGGGACGCTTTCGCGACGATCTCTACTTCCGTCTCGCCGTCGTGCGGCTCACGCTCCCCTCGCTGAATGAGCGCCGCGAAGATATTCCGCTTCTGGTCGAGCATTTCATCCGCCGTTTCAATGCCAAGCGCGGCAAGAAGATCAGCGGCGTTGCCCCGGAGGTGATGGAACTCTTCATGCGGCATGTTTTTCGGGGCAACATCCGCGAACTGGAAAATCTGCTCGAATACGCTTTTGTGCTCTGTCATGAACCGATAATCGGGCTGGAACATCTTCCGGAGGACGTGGTCCGGGAGCGGATTCGCAACCTGGCGGAATCACCCGATTCGGGCCATGCACCGCTTTTGGAGCTGGCCGAGGCGGATGCGATTCGCGCCGCGCTTGCCGGTGCCAAGGGCCAGGTGCAGAAGGCCGCCGCGGCACTCCATGTAAGCCGCACCACGCTGTGGCGGAAGATGAAGCGCTACGCCATCGCGCCCCGGCAATACCGCGTCTGATTTCATGTCGCGGACGTTTCAGGACTGCAACGCTGAAACGTTTCACGGTTTCGATCGTGCAACCGCCGCACCGTTGAAGCGCTCTTGGCGTTTCATTGAAACCGACTGAATCGCAACGACTCTCCGCCGCTGCATCGGTTTCAGCTTGAATGGAACGGCTTTTGCGCTGGTCGGGGGCATGCGTCCCAACCGCGAAAAGATCGCCATTCCCCGCTTCGGTGAAGATGTTGCGCCCTGCTTCGGCGCCTCGGCAACCATCGCCATTTTCATCACCGAGGATGGCGAGATTGTCGACCAGGTGGATTTTACCCTTCATTCGCAGCGTGCGCTCGACCGCATTCGACTTCTGCGCGACCAAGAGGTGGACACGCTCATATGCGGCGGCTTGCAGGAGCGGGTGGAGGAGATGATTGCGGCTGCCGGAATCCGGGTTTTCTCCTGGGTAGCGGGCAACGCCGAAGAGCTTCTTGCCGCCTATCTGCGCGGCCAACTCCATTCCAGATCCGGCCCTTCTCACCCGCGGGAGCAGCAGGATCGCGGCGATCTCTCCACTGTGAAAGACCAGAAGAGGTAGCGCAATGAGCACTCCAGGCACGCAGCCACGAACCTATAGCTTCTATGTGGAGGAGAGCGCCCGCGAGGTGAGCGAGCGCCCGCGCAAACTTCTGCAGGCATTCGCGGTGATCCTGCAACACTCCAGCTACGAGTTGGCGCTCAACGCCTACTCCAAGGTGAGCGCCAAGTGCAGCCGCTGCTCCGCCAGTTGCCAGATCTACGAGGTGACCGGCGAGGAACGCGATATCCCCTGCAGGCGCTCCGAACTACTCCTCGATATCTACCGGCGCTACTTCACCCCGGCGGGTGTCTGGCGGGCACGCCTGCGCGGCGGTGGTTTCACCCTCACCGATGAGTACATCGACCGGATGGCGGAGGAGTTCTACCGCTGCACCGCTTGCCGGCGCTGCAAGCTCACCTGCCCGATGGGAATCGACCACGGCCTGATCACCCACCTGGCGCGCTGGCTGCTGGCCGAAGTCGGTGTGATACCGAAAGCGCTGGTGGTTGCCACGCGGGAACAGCTACAGGGGGTCGGCAACACTTCCGGCATCCCGGCGGCGGCGATGAAGGATACCTGCGAGTTCCTCGAAGAGGAATTCGAGGATGAGTATGATCAGGCCAAGGTTCCTTTTCCGATGGATGTGGAGAACTCCGAATACATCTTCTTTCCGGCTGTTTCGGACTACCTCCTGGAACCGGACACACTGATGGGGAACGCCGCCGTATTGGCGGTCAGCAACACCTCCTGGACCATCGGAACCCAAAACTTCGATGGTATCAACTACGGCCTCTTCTACAGCGACCGCATGATGCAGCGGATTGTGTGCCGGGAGCGGGCCGAGGCGGAGCGCCTGAAGGCGAAGAAGATCCTCATCGGCG
>JALXCG010000625.1 GCA_026991065.1 Gemmatimonadota bacterium
TCCCGGCTCCGTCCGCCGCGCGGCTCATGCCAGGACTCCCGCCAATCCATTCTCCCACCGCCGTGCCAGTTCTGCGGCATCCAGCCGCAGGAGATCGCGCCCGTGCCAGGTTGCGCTCAGCGCGCCGGAAGCGCGCACCGCGCCCACTTGCCGCACCCAGAGGCCGTAGCGGCGATAGGCGGCCAGGAGCGGTTCCAGACCGGCGGCGCTCACCTCCAGCAGAAAACCGGGAGTCTCGCCGAAGAGGCGTCCCGCCGGGTCCACATCGGGGGAATCGGCCATCGCATCCAGGTCGAGGCGCAGCCCGAGCTTGGGCCGGGCATGGCGGCCGGCAAAAAGCATCTCCGCCGCGGCCTGGGCAATGCCGCCCGCGGCAATATCGTGCGCGGCGAGCACCAGGCCGCGTTCGATGGCGTCGATCGTGGCGCGAATCTCCTGCGCACTCCGCTCCAGGTCGACCGGGCGCGGGGGGCCCGCTTCCAGGTCGGGATAGAGCCGCGCCAGCGCACTCCCGCCCAGTTCGGCGCGCCGCTCACCTACCAACACCAGCAGCGATCCCGGCTCTTTCAGGTCGAGTGTGAGCGCCCGCGAATGGTCCGGGATCCAGCCCACGCAGGCCACCACCGGCGAGGGTGCCACCGCCCCACCGGTCGCGCTCTGGTTGTAGAAGGAGACATTGCCGCTCACCACCGGCAGCGGCGTGCCGTCAATCGCGCGATCATCGTCGATCACCCCGAGAGCGCGGCAAGCATCGGCGATGCCTCGCACACCTTCATGGAAATCCTGCATCACCTCCGCAACCTCGGGGCTGCCGTAGTTGAGGCAGTCGGTGATGCAGAGGGCGCGACCACCGACCGCGGCGACATTGCGCACCGCCTCTTCCACTGCGCTGGCCCCGGCCGCCCAGGGGTCGAGCAGACCGATCCAGGGATCGCCGTCGCAGGCCACCGCCACACCGAACGGCGCCCCCGGAACCGGTGTGACCACCGCGGCGTCCGCCTCGCCGGGGCGGATTACGGCGTGGCCCTGCACTTCGGTGTCGTAGTGGCGGTAGATGGGGCGCCGCGACGCTCCGCCGATGCTACCCAGCAGGCGCTGCACGGCGGCGCCCGCGTCCAGCTCCAGGCGCTTGGGGCCCGCCGGCGGGCCAAAGCGCGGCGCCGGTCGCGGCCGCCGCTCGCGGTCGTGGCGAATCCCTTCGGTGACCGCCGCCACCTCGGCGTCGCAAACCGGGCGCCCCTGGTGCCGCAGGACAAAGCGCGGTGCCTTCAGAACCCGCCCGATCACCGCCGCCCGCGCGCCCTCGGAGACGCGCGGCAACTCAAACCGCTCATTGAAGATCTCCAGCACCGGATCGACCGCGCTGCGCGGTAGCGCCAGGCAGAAGCGTTCCTGGGTTTCGGCGCAGGCGATCACTTCGGCCGGCAGATCGGGGAGCGAAACCGGTACCGCATCGAGGTCGACCTCGGCGCCGAACCCGCCGGCGTGGGCCAACTCGCTGGTGACACAGGCGATGCCGCCCGCGCCCAGGTCTTTCAGGCCAAACGCCACACCGGCGCGGTCCAGATGATCCAGCACTTCCCGCAGCGCCACAGCCAGAACCCGTTTCAGAAACGGGTCGGGGGCCTGCACCGCGCCGCGGTTGGCATCCACGTCCTCTTCGTCGAGATCGACGCTGGCGAAGGCTGCGCCGCCGAAGCCGGAATCATCGGTCGGCTTGCCGAAGAGCAGCAGAACGTAGTCCTCATCGGCGGCCGCCGCCGGCACCCGGCTGCGCACCACCCGCGACTCCTCCACCAGACCGAGCGCGACCACGTTGACCAGGCAGTTGTCGTCGAAGGCAGAGGCGAAGAGAGTTTCGCCACCCAGGTTGGGGACTCCCACCGGATTGGCGTAGCCGCTGATGCCATCGACCACGCCGCGGGCGATCTCGCGCACGCGGGGGCCGTTGGGGCCCTCCGGGTCGCCGAAGCGCAGAGAATCGAGCACCCCGAAAACATCCGCGCCCATGCAGTAGATGTCGCGCAGAATGCCGCCGACCCCGGTGGCCGCACCCTCGTAGGGAACCACTTGCGAAGGGTGGTTGTGGCTCTCATGCCCTACCACCACGCACCAGCTCTTGCCGGCGTGGGTCGCCACCCGCACCACCCCGGCATCCTCCACCGGACCGAGAACCACCCGCGGCCCGCTGGTGGGCAGAAACTTTTTCAGAATCGCCCGCGATGATTTGTAGGAGCAGTGTTCGCTCCACATGGTGTTGAAGATGTGCAGTTCAACCAGCGTGGGATCCCGGCCCAGCAGGTCGGCGACACGGCGAGTCTCCGCCGGCGTCAGCACCAGCCCGTGGTTCGCCAGAAGCTTCTGAAGTGCGGCATCATTGGCCGGCAGAGCAACAATCGGCAGCGTTTCCACAGTTTTCGCTTTCCCTGAAATAGACTCCGCGGCACCCAGGAGCCTCGCGCAATTGTCCTTTGCGCCCTGTCTAGGAGCCTGTCGCGCATTGGCTTGCGAGCCCCGGCTAGTTCACCTCGCTGATGATCCGTCGATAGGCTTCCTGATACGCCTCTTCCACTTCGCCCAGGTCGCGCCGAAACCGATCCTTGTCGAGCTTCTTGCGCGTGGTGCGGTCCCAGAAGCGACAGGTGTCGGGGCTGATCTCATCGGCCAGGATCACCTTGCCCGCGCGGTTGCGGCCGAACTCCAGCTTGAAATCGACCAGAATCAGGTCGCGATCGAGTAGATAGGTGCGCAGCAGGGTGTTGATCCGGCGCGCCAGGGACTGGATCTCATCCAACTCGGCGCGGGTCGCCAGGCCCATGAAGATCGCGTGCTGATCCAGCATCAGCGGGTCGCCCAACTCATCCGACTTGAGGCAAAACTCGACGATCGGATCGTGGATCTTGAGCCCCTCCTCCAGCCCCAGGCGCTTGGCCATGGAACCGGCGGTGTAGTTGCGCACGATCACCTCCACACCGATGATCTCGACTTTCTGCGTGAGGAGCATCCCCGGTTCCGGTTGGTGGATCAGATGGGTGGGGATCCCTTTCGATTCCAGAAAACGCATCAGATGGGCGGTGGTGGCGGCATTGACCTGCCCCTTGCCCGCAATGCTACCCCTCTTCTGGGCATTGAATGCGGTGGCGTCATCCTTGTAGACGTGCAGGACCACATCGGGATCGTCGGTGGCGAAGAGCTTCTTGGCCTTGCCCTCGTAGAGCAGGCGACCTGACTGCATGGCGTATTCTCCGGCGGAGCGGCGGCGGGATGGATGGAATGAAATCGCCGCATGCTAACACGGATGGCCGCCGCCGGGTGAACCCGGACCACCCCCCTCTCCAGGTCGCCCATTGTGCCAGGCGAATCCGCGGCGGAGCCACCGGAACCGGCCGAGACCGGGCTGGCTGCTTTTGGGCGGCAGATAGAAAACCGATTCACATCGCGCACCCCTCGTCCCGCGTGCACTCCATGGACTATCCTCTACAAGTGGGCTGTAGGGAACGTGCATCAAGGAGGCAAGAATGACCCTCGTCTCGCTACTCAGCAGGCACGGATTGCACCGCATCCGGGTCGCTCGCGCTGCGGCGGGCAAGGCCGGCCGGCTGAGGGTGGAGTCATGATGAGAAACAGCTCTGAAACCGTGACAAGAGCAGCACGCAAACCGCTTGCCACCCGGCGCATCGACCGCCGCCGGCTTCTTGAACTGGGAGCGGGATTGGGCGGTCTCGCCCTGGGGCTGCCGCTCTTTGGCTGCGGTGGCCCGGAACCGGAGCCTCCTCCGTGTTGCGAGCCGCGGGACCTGCGCATCGATCGGCTGGCCCTGGCGATCCAGCACGAGTACGGTGCCATCATCCAGTATTGCAACCACGCCGCCCTGCTCCAGCCGGCCGCGGACGATGCTGCCCCGGAGCGCCGGCTCTATCAGCAGATCATCGCCGACGAGGTGCGCCACGCCATCGACTTGAACGCCGCCATGGTGCGTCTGGGGGCACGCCCCGGAGTTGCCATTTGGCCGCCACTCTTGGCCGACGAGCGCAGGGCGATGCTGGATCTCGACATTCAAGCCGAGGAGGGCGCAATCGAACTGTACCGTTCACTGCTCGTGCTCGATTTTCCGCCGCCGACTCTGAGCATCATCCGCCGCATTCTGGCCGACGAGCAACGCCACCGTCGCCTCCTGCTCGCCCTGCCGCCGCCCCCCTTCGACACTCCCTGATGTGATTCGCGATGCCATCCTTGTCCCGTTTTCACGAGAGCTTGCGTTTCCGCCTGGCGGTGTGGGCGTTCATCGCTCTGGCGCTGCTCGGCACAGCTCTCTTGGCGGTCATTACCGGCTACTCCCACCGGCAGATAGTCACCAGTTTCGAAAGCGACCTGGAAGG
>JALXCG010000626.1 GCA_026991065.1 Gemmatimonadota bacterium
ATCACAAACCGTAGCGATCTGGCTCTTGTGAACGCGATCGAACCTGGCCACTTCGGTGCCGGGTTTTGGTCAGCCCGCGTGGATGCGACACAAGCGTTCAATCCCTGCTTCCACCACCATCCTGTCGAGATGCAGTCACACGGATGCTCCGGCTGTTCGGTGGCAGCGTCTTCTTCAGTAGGGCATCTTTGCGCTCACCGGAATCACGCATTTTCTCCTCGGTTCGCCCTCTCTTGCTTCCTCTTGGAATCTCATATCAGTGGGGCGACTTCTATCCTGACAGAGGGGGCTTGCGTGTTGACAGTCTACCTGGCGTCACCTATTATAGCCATGTTGACTAAGATGACCATCTTTACCTCTGGAGGCCATCATGTCCATCACCATCAATGCCGCCGCCGCAAAAGCCAGCTTTGCTGAATGCCTGCGTTCGGTAGAACAGGGCGAAGCTGTTGTAGTGACGCGGTATGGGAAGCCTGTTGCCGCGATCGTCGCACCCGAGGAGTGGGAGAGGCTCAAGAGACTTCGCGCGTCGGGACCGCAAGCGGGCCTCGCCAGCCTGGTTGGAGCGTTCGACGACGCTGACGAGTTCGTCGAAGCACTCTCCGCTCTCGAAGCTGAGCGAACCGCTCCTCGACCTCTTCCCGAGCTGGAGTGAGCCGTGGCCTACTTGTTCGATACCAACGCCATCTCTGAGGCAATGCGGCCGAGGCCGAGTGAAGAGTACGTGGCCTGGCTTACCGGGCTTCCGAGGGAGGAGCAGTTCACCAGCAGCGTTGTCGTTGGAGAGATGTTCGCTGGCGCCTACGCCTCTTCGACCACGGCGAAGTGGCTGTCCCGGATCGAGAACTTCGTTCTACCGTCGATGACGGTGCTCAACTTCGATGTTGCCACCGCACATGAGTATGGAAAGGTGCGAGCCTTCCTTCGTAAGTCAGGACAGGTGATCGATGAAGCCGACATGATGATTGCGGCTACTGCTCTTCGACACGACCTGACTCTCGTGACCGCGAATGTGTCTCACTTCTCGAGGGTTCCCGGTCTTTCCATCCGAAGCTTCACGCCAGGCTCGGCCGCTCGCTGATCATCCCTTTACTACCATGCGCTTAACGTTGCGCTAACCGGTTGCCGATGGAGCGCCAGCGACTGACGCAATCCGAGTTAGGCGCCTTGTTCGGCATTTTTTGTTGAATCAAGGTATAGGGTGTCAGGGCATATGTCTTGCTCATGGGGCCACATGACCGTACCGTCTGATACCTTTACCTGCTTGAAATAATTTTGACTTCTTAATTCCTTAAAGACGCCGAAATCCAGCAGAGGGCCACAATCGTAGACCCCCTCCTCACCATTATTGAACTTGATTCTTAGTTTGTAGCCGGAGACGGCAGAAACACTCTCGACCCTCGGATTCATATTCAATTACCTCAACGGATCAATTTTGTATGGTTGTTCGCCAGAAGCAGCAAGTTCCCAGTTTGCGACAAGTTCATCCTTATGCAGCTCTATCCATGCTTGGAGCAATTTCATTTTAGAACTTGGGATGCTTCCTTCGAGCACGTTCCCTTCAGGGATTTGCACGATGACTTCATCATCTTGATACTTGACAATGTGTGGCGAACTTCTAGAGATAACCCAGCGCTTGCAACCGACGCCTCGCGCCTTCGTCCAGTTGGTCGATCTTGAGTTCCGAAGTGAGCGCCCCGCTGCTCAGATTGGTTGCCAGCGAGTCCAGCATCGCCGACAACTGTTCCACCACTGTCGGGTGTTGATCGGCCACATTCACCAACTCTTCCGGGTCCTTGGTGAGGTCAAAAAGTTCGACGAAGGGGGGGACATCCCCGCGAATCAGATTCCACTGCTCGGTGCGAAGAGCCCGCCGCTCGTGGTTCTCGGTCACATCGATTGACACCAGGGGGGCGGCCGACGCCTGGCTTTCCTCGAACCGGTGCCCGCGACTGGTCACCGGCGGGACGATACCGAGCATGCCGCAAATGGTGGGAACAAGATCCGGCAACTGAACCGGCGCCGCCACGTGGTGAGGACTCAGCTTTCCGGGCCAATAGAAGATCCAGGGGATGTGCAGGGTGGCCGCGTGAAGATCCTCATGCCCAAAAGAGGGCATGTGCTTGCTGAGATGCTCGCCATGATCGGCGACCAGCACCACCAAAGTCTCTCGTTCCAGCCCCTGCGCCTTGATATTGGCCAGAAGGCGGCCCACTTTCGCATCCGCCGAGCTGACCGACTCATCGTAACGATCTTCCAGATAGGCGAGATCCTCTGCGTCAAGGGTGGTTGGATCGGCGTTGTACATGTTGGCGGCAGCCTGAGTGTCGCGCACCTTGCCCTTGTAATGGGGATCGCGAAAGCGGCCTTTGCCGGCGCGGGAGGGATTGTAGGGTTGATGGACATCGATCAGGTGATAGAAAAGGAAGAAGGGTTGCCCCTGCGCCATCCAATCCGTGGCCAAAGGAGTAGTCGGATCACTGGAGTCATTCAGTCGATCCCAGACCCGCAACAGCATCGTGTTGAGAAAACAAGCCCGCGGCCAGATCTCGTCGGCCCTCTCCAATCGACGGTCGTTAAAGAAGGTCTGAAACCCCTGCGCCAACCCCAGCGTGCTGGTCAGCCAGGGGTTTTGCGCAAAACCGGCGGTGCGGTAACCGCGCTCGCGCAGGTGTTCAGCCAAAGTGATCGCCTCCTCCGGCAAGCACTGGCCGTTCATGGCCACTCCCGTCGAGAGAGGATGCATGCCGGTCAGCATCGCCGCGTGGCCAGGCGCCGAAGAGGGAGCGGGAGTGAAAGCCTGATCAAAAACCACGCCGTTCTCGGCCATGTGAACGATCCGCGGATCGGTATCGCGCTGGTAGCCGTAGGTGGACAGATGATCCGCGCGCAGCGTGTCCAGTGAAATGAGGACCAGGTTGGGCATCTCCCGGCCGTCGTTTTCCCGGGCTGAAGAGAACCCGCTACTCACCCAAGCCATTCCACTCAGCAGCACAATGCCCAAGGCATAGGGAATGAGCGCCATGCGGCGACTGAGCCGCGCTACGCCGGTCCAACGCACCGCGAATGCGACCAACAACCACAGGACCAGTGACAAGCTCAAAACGATGGCGTCCGCCTTGAGCGAACTGCGGGCCAGGAGTGGCGCCGCGAGTTTGACATCGTTGTACCAGTAGAGAACGCCCAGGCTCAGCAGCCCCACGCTTTGCGCCGCCATCACCCAAGCGCCGCGATTGGGGGAGTTGAGCATCCGCGCGACCGGATACAGCAGAGCCC
The DNA here is from genome assembly GCA_026991065.1 of Gemmatimonadota bacterium. Classification (GTDB taxonomy): domain Bacteria; genus JALXCG01. Next base: position 3,277 of record JALXCG010000626.1, read on the forward strand.
AGGCCAGGAGCCCGAACACGAGCGCCAGACTGTGATCCACCAAGGATGCGATCGCCACCATGGCCGGGAAATGGGAGGCGGTCTCCGGCCAAGCCCGGCAGTGAATCCAGGTTTCGACAGAACCGGCGATCAGCCCCGCGATGAGCGCGCCGAGAAAGACCAAGTGGAGAGAGTGAGCCGAACGGGCGTTTCTGTTCATTCCGGCCTCCAGGAGAACCGATCGGTCAACATGAGGATTCCCAACCCGAACCTCTCACCAGGACTAGGAGCCTGTCGCGCATTGGCTTTCGAGTCCCGTGTTCGGGCATGTTTCGAGATCAAGGCGCTGAGTTCGCAGGAAGGCTGGTTGCCTTTCAAGGACTTAGCAACGCAGAGATCGGAGCAGGGACGGATGCGGGGCGACGTGAAGACAATGTGCGACAGGCTCCTGGTCACAAAACGACGGAATCTGGTCGAAATCGCTGGCTAAGGACCTACTTGTCAATAAGATTGCCTCAAGCAGCAGGGCCAGTGGAAAGCGGAGTTTACTCGGGTGGCGATCCAGTTTCCACCCCAAGAACGCAGCAGAGGGCGATGAACTTCGCCCACCCCCCGGTATCAATCGCAATCTCGCGATCTTGCTGATGGGCTTCGAGGAAATCGCGGTGCCGCGATGCGTGGTGAAAGACGCCGGATGGCGCGCCTGGTTGGTGCCGACACTTGTTATCTGCTTCTACCGTCAAACTCCTGATTCAACACGGCTTTTTACCCACAAGTAGAAAAACCGGTCGGCAACAAAGTAGGAACCTTCTTCCCGGTCGATGACATCACGTTCCAGCAGATTCTCTACCGCACGCTGAACAGAAGAGGCTGATTTCAAATTGTTCTGCTTGATAAAAGCTGAGCCAAAAACATCTTCTTGATCAGGTGCTTCCTGCTGCCCAGGAAAAGGAACTCCTTTCCGCCGCACTTGAATGGATTTGACATCTTACGCGCCTCGCATAACGCCTCTTGCGTAATCAGGTCGCGGGTGTCAAAGACAGAAAAGCTGCATTCTGGGAGCCGGCCCTGAGAAACAGTGACTCCGAAATGCGGCGAATCGAGCGGGTGCTGGGGAT
>JALXCG010000627.1 GCA_026991065.1 Gemmatimonadota bacterium
CATTCCGGCAGACACCGAACCGGGCGAGTCCTACCGCCTCTGCCTGAAGGTGGGTACTTTCCCAGGATCGGTAATCGACGAAGCGTGCACCGAATTTGATGTCGTTTCGCCGTAGCGGCAGCCTTCCCGGAGCCGCTGGAGAACGGATCGAACCCCTTCCATAGGCGGAGAGTCCGGCCTCCAGCGGCTTTCGCGCCCAACCCGCCGGTGATCGTGTACTGATCGTCTCACGGTTCCGCCTGGCCTTTCGGACATCTCGCGGGACGATTTCATTCGAGTCGCCTCGGGGCGGGAGCTTCCTTCTTGGGGCTTCGCCCGTACCGGTTCCCACCCGCCACGCGCCGGCGGCGCCGCCGGCAGCAGCAAACCTCACCGAGGAACCGAGATCCGAGCCAGCGGGGAAACCCGACAAAATCGGGGGTTGGCCCGTGCCTGCGAACATGATTACACTTCCAGCAGCAAGGTGAGCCTTAGTCGCGGAGTGCCCCTGATCATGAGAACTACCATCACGCCATCCATCCTTCTGTCCACCGCATGTGTCCACGCACTCACCATCACGGTTCCCACCGACAGTCCGACCTTTCAAGGCGCCATCGACTCCGCCCTGGATGGCGATACAGTTGTAGATTCCGGCGCGCCGGGGCTGGAGGATGCGATCTACGATTCCCACCCCCGCTGGCCGGATTGGTTCGCGGATGGGGTGCGCTTCGATATGGGTGCTTATGGCGGGCCGGCCAATGGGTATTGGTTGGGCGCGGGCAGCAGGTAGGCCGTCGAGCCGATCCAAACGAGGAAAAATTATGACCCACTTGACGCTAACAGCAGCCATTGTCTTCACGGCTTCCGCCTATGCGGTCACCATACGTGTCCCGGCCGACGCGCCGACTCTGCAGGCGGGCATCGACGCTGCGGCCACGGGGGACACGGTGCTGGTGGCCCCCGGCACGTACGTCGGCGCAGAAAACCGGGACATCAGTTTCCACGGAGTCGATCTGGTGCTGCGCTCGGAGGGAGGGGCCTCAAGCACCGTGATCGACTGTGAGCGACAAGGCCGAGGATTCAACCTCGTGGACGGCGAATCCCGCATGGCAAGGATCGAAGGGTTTACCGTGGTGAGAGGCGAGGTCGGCGGGATTCGACTACCTCGCAATTGCGGCGGGGGGATCCGCCTCATCTCCTCCACTGCGACCATCAGCAACTGCATCATTCGCGACTGCATCGTCGAGGATACCTTCAGCTCCGGCGGAGGCATCTACTGCGACAATTCATCGCTTCTGCTCGTCGATTGCATCATAGCCGATTGCACGAATCGAGGGGACTTCGGAATCGGGGGAGGGCTCTATTCCTGGGGTTCCTCACTAACATTGATCCGCTGCGCAATCACCGGGAACGTCGGCGAGTACGCGGAGGGCGGTGGATGTTACATCAGCAACTCCGATGCATCCTTGATCGCCTGTACGATCACGCACAACGACGGCGTCAGCGGAGGAGGCCTGAAACTCGTTGGATCTCCCCCCGCCACGCTGGAAAACTGCGTCATCACCCGCAACGTGGGCCACAATGGTGGCGGTTTGCTGTGCTCAAACTCTTCACCCGTGCTCACCAACTGCACTTTTGTCGACAACACCTCGCTCGGAGACGGAGGGGGCATCTACAGCTCAGCCGGCACACGCCAGCAGCTCATTCTGAAAAACTGTATTCTCTGGGGCGATGAGCCCGACGAGATCAACTGGACCATGGGGTCGACTGCCCCCCGGGGCACCTTCTCCAACATCCAGGGGACGTACCCTGGTCATGGAAATATCGACGTTCCCCCCCGGTTCCTCCCCTACCGGGGGTTTCGTTTCGCCTTGAGCAATACCTCACCCTGCATCGATACCGGCGACCCGGACATGCAGGATGGTAAGGACTGGGCCGACCCCTTCTTCCCACCTCATTATCACGAAGCAAACTCTAGCGCGTGTGACATGGGCGCCTACGGCGGTCCACAGAACAGGGTGTGGTTAAGTCGGGTTCGGAGCCTGCCAGCCTGTCCACCGAACTAAAGGAACCGTCGGCATCTCCAAACGTCCCGCAACCGACCAGAACCGGTTCTTCGCATCCGGCGGACCTTCATCCAGCCACAGTTCGCTCTCCGGCCACCATCATAGGCGGTAGAGATGGGATCACAATTGATGTTACCGACGTCCTGGAAACCGGCCTCGTCGTCGGAAGTAGGTGACGTAGCCAGTGCCGCCGTTGGAAGAGATAGATACCTCGGAGAAGCCGTACTTTCTCTCTTCTGTCTTTCCGCCACTGGCACGGGGCGGGACGCACTCCAGTGGCCGCCCAACAAACCTCAACGTATGCGAGCTGCGCCATCTACCATCGCCTCTCGGAACTACTCCTCCGCGCATGCGGCCAGCGAAGCGGTGCGTTCCCCGGGTCTCGCGAATCCGTTGCGATTGAGCCTGCCACTTAGTGGTAGCGCGGGGCAGCTGGCAAGGCAGGCCGGAATCCACCACTTGATTCGTGACCGAGCCCCTGAATCTTTTCAGCAGATCAAATGAAGAACCGCGCCCAAAACCGGCCGAGGCTTACTCAGGCTCAATGCTTGGTCCACACCCGTCGCTACTTCAAAAGTGCCCGGAACTCCGATTCTGCGGCCGTGAACGCGCTGGAGCAGATCACCTCTCTCTATCGAAACGAATTCGATATCCGCAACCACAACCTAACGCAGGAAAAGATCCTGCAGTATCGCCGGCTCCGACCCAAGCCACTGGTCACTGCATTCTTCGAGTGGTGCCAAGCACAGTAACTACGCTCCGGTCTGGTCGACAGCGACTTGCTATCCAGGGCGCTTCGCTACGCCTTGCATCACCGTGACCAGCTTGAAGCCTACCTGGAAGATCCTGATATTCCGATCGGTACCAACCACCGCAACGTCATGTTTGGAACGTCAGGAAATCAGCAGGTGCTCTCCGATGTCCTCGACCTACAATGATACATAGCTACGTAGGTCATGCAAAATAACAGGCTTTACTGACTGCTGAGGAGGAACTTCCAAGTCAGGCACGAAGAAATCTGGCTCGGAACGTGTCACGCATTGTCTTCACGTCGCCCCGTACTCGTTCCTGCTCCGCCAAGTCCGTGAAAGGCAACCAGCCCCTCTGCGAACTCAGCGCCTTGATCTCGAAACAGACCCGAATACAGGGCTCGAAATCCAATGCGTGGCACATTTCTAGTAGATTACAGTCACATCACCGTAATGTCCATTGGCCTCATTGCAGTTTCCGCAATCTCCGCCATCAATATCCCACACGCTGCAATCGAAACAGCCTGCGGGAGGCGTGGTGCAGTTCTGATAGTCGAGGACCCAGACATAAACACCGGCGGCAACAGACTGCCCATTGAACGTGCCATCCCAGGGAAGCCCCGGCTCCTGCCCGGTCAAACCTGGTCCATCGATCGGGGCCACCGCGTGACCTTCGAACAGCAACTCGCCCCAGCGATCGTATATCGTCATGAACGCTTCATAAACTCCCGGGTCAGGACCGAAGCTTGGAAAGAAGAGATCGTTGATCCCATCGCCGTTCGGCGTGAACACATTGGGCACATAGACATCCACATCTCCGAAAAAGGGCGAGTCCTTCGACGTGTGGATATCTGCCGCCAGCGTGCAGTTCCCGTATACGACGGCGTCCCCTGGCACATGGGAGGCCAGAACCCGCACATGGATCGAATGGTCTTCTCCACGGGCCAGATTCATCGGAAGACCGAAAGTGTGCAACGTAGAACTCCCCGGGCCCGACAGCAGTACGCCGTCGTAGCGGTCACCATCGACTGTGAAGGTGACTTGCAGCGACGACGGTGACATGGGCGAATCGAGTTTCACCTCCGCGGTTACCTCGAATTCGCAGTGATCCAATGTCTGCGTCAGCAGTTCTACTTCACCGAGAATTTCCCCCGCAGTGTATACCTGCACGGTGTCCCGGTATACACAGCCCCACTCATTGACCACCTCGACCACATAGGGTACATCGAAGGCATAAATGTTTCGAGACCCCTCTATGGTTGGGAACGGGATATGGGCGTTGTTCAGGTATTGCCCATTGCTCCAGTGAACTTCACATCCATCACAATCGTTGGTACCGGTAATGGGCAGGTCCCTCAGATTCGAGCAGACCACGATATCCTGGTAGCTGATCAGGTTTTCTTCACAGATATACTGAAAATCACGCGATGCACTGGAATAGTAACAGTCGTTGTAGAGATTGAGCGTTACGCGAAACGTATCTCCGCAATTGAGTTCGCCCGCATTCGGGTGATCGCCGAAGAAGAATCCCAGCACATCATCCAGCACCGGCGTATTGAAACCGATCTGGGGTTC
>JALXCG010000628.1 GCA_026991065.1 Gemmatimonadota bacterium
AGTGCGCATGCGCATAGAGCGACGCCAGTGCCAGCGCCACATCCACCCGCTCCGCCAGGACCACTCCCTCCGGCCGCAGCACCACCGCCCCCAGCGACCCGAACACCACCCCCAAGAGCAGCGACAACCCATAGCCGCGCAACATGTCACGCCGTGCCCAGCGCACCCACTCCGCCCCCGGCCTCGCCCCCGGGCCGGCGCCGTCCACCTCCTCGGCCGCGCTCTCCAGCGTCCGTTGCAGCCACAACGAGTGCCACACCGAAACCCCGACACCGGTCGGCATCCAACCCAGCACCGACGCCGCCAGCACCCAGCCGGCGCGTGGGATCACCCCCGGCACACAGCCGGCGGCCAGCGCGCCCGGATCGGGAAGCGCCGCCGCGAATGCCACCAGCGTCCCTCCCACCAGGGCCGCCATCAGCACCGCCGTGACGCGCGTCAAACGGCGGTAACCCCCGCTCCACACAAGCGCCACCGAAACCAGCCCGACCGCCAGCCCCCAGCTCCGCACCGATCCCGTCCCGGTCGCCCCGACCAGAAATGACGCAGTCAGCGCGATCACCGCGGCCAGCACCCCGACACTCTCCACCAACATATCCACCAGCCCCAGCCACAGCGCCCAATGGCGCGGACCCGGCACCCGGGCATACCCCTCCAGCAGCGACTCGCCGGTCGCCGCCGCATAGCGCGGGCCCGCGTCAAACGCGGCATATTTCAGCAGATGCGCCACCCACACCAACCACAGCAGCGAGTAACCGAAACGCGCCCCAACCTCCGGCGCCAGAAGCAGATGGCTACCCCCGATCGAAGTAGCCGCGAGCAGCAATCCCGGACCGATCCAGCGCCTCCGCATCGCCACTTTCATCGTTCCCGTTTCTCCTTTTTTGGGAGACTGGGTTGCGCCATCGCCCAACATCCGGCCTCCGTCACCGCGCCGGCGCGGCAACGTCCACTCTCCATGCCGAAGCCGCGGCATCTCGAACAGCACCAGGCCCAGGCTCCACCCTGCTGCCCCCGGCTCACCCGAGTAGCGGCACCTCAATAGAGGAGCCCGCGGCCTTCTCGCCGGGATTCGTCGCAGAACAACCAGGCTGATTGTGCAGGCGCGATCGGCGCCCGAAAAAACCGGGCCGGGAGCCTGTCGCGCATTGGCTTTCGAATCCCGCACTCGGGCCTGCTTGACGCCAAGACAAGATGCGACAGGCTCCTAAGCCTCCGCCACAACCAGCCGGTGGTAGCGCTTCTTACCGGCGCGCAGGAGCACCGCCCCGTCGCGCAGGTCCGCACTGTCGACCCGCGCATCCAGCGCGCTTACCCGCTCTCCGTTAACATAGGCCCCCCCCTGCTGAATCAGGCGCCGCGCCTCGCCACGCGACTGCACCAGCCGGGTGCGCGTCAGCAACTGCACCAGCTCCATCCCGGCCGCGAATTCAGCTTCGGTCAGAGCCGTGGTCGGCAGATGGTCCATTCCCGCCGCACCTCCGCCAAACGCCGCGCGGGCCGCCTGCCGCGCCTTTTCGGCAGCATCGGCTCCGTGAACCAGGCGGGTGAACTCGTAGGCCAACCGCTCCTTCGCCACCATGATCCCGGGGCCGTCGGCGGCACACAGGGCCTGCACCGCGGCCGGCTCGATCCCCGTAAAAAAGAGCAGACAGCGCTCCACATCCCGGTCATCGATGTTGATCCAGTACTGATAGAAATCATAGGGAGGCGTGAGATCGGCATCGAGCCAGAGCGACCCCTTCTCGGTTTTCCCCATCTTCGCCCCGCTGGCGGTGGTCAGGAGCGGCACCGTCAATCCCTCCACCGAGCCGCGCTCCACCCGCCGGATCAGATCCATCCCGGCGAGGATGTTGGCCCACTGATCATCTCCGCCGATCTGCAGGGTGCAACCGTGGGTTCGATAGAGGTGGAGAAAGTCAAACGCCTGGAGCAGTTGGTAGCTCAGTTCCAGGTAGGAGAGCCCGGTCTCCAGGCGCACCTTGTAAGTCTCGTAGGAGAGCATGCGGCTGACCGAGAAGTGCGGACCGAGCAGGCGCAGCGCCTCCAGCCAGTTGAGCGCCCCAATCCATTCGCTGTTGTCCAGCAACATGCCGCGCTCGCCGTCGAGCACCAGAAAGCGCTCCAGTTGCTTGCGGATCCCCGCCACATTGCGCGCCAGCGTTGCGCGGTCGAGCATCGGCCGCGCACTGCTCTTGCCGGAGGGATCCCCCACCAGGGCCGTGGCTCCTCCGCACACCGCGATGATTCGATGCCCGGCCTGCTGCATCCGCCCAAGCGTCAGCAGCGGCACCAAGTTCCCCACATGGAGCGAAGCCGCGGTGGGATCGAAACCGGCATAGACCGTAATGGGACCGGCGGCAACCATCTGCTGAATCGCCGCTTCATCGGTGGTCTGCGCCACCAGGCCACGGGTGCTCAGTTCAGCAAAAACGCTCATCGACAAAACTCTCCGACTCGGGCGACGCGGCGCCACCGGTTCCCGCGCAATTGGCGGGTGAGACGGCCGCGAAAAGCGCCATGCTAGCAGATCATGAGTCCCCGCCGGCTATTCGCACGCCTCCGCCAAGGACTGCTGAAGCATCGGGTTCTCCGGTTCCAGTTGCAACGCCCGGCGATAATCGGCGCACGCCGCGCGGATCGCCCCCGCCGCTTCCCGGCAACGCCCGCGCAGGAACCACCCCTGCGCCATCCGTGGGTAGTTCTGCGTAAGCCGCTCGGCCCACGCCGCGGCGTCCGCCACTTGCTCCAGGCGCAATGCCAGAGTGGCTGCGCCGGCCAGCGCCTGGGGATGAAACGGCTCGCTCGCCAGAGCCGCGCGATAGTCGGCCAGCGCGGCTTCGGGGCGTCCCTGCGCCCGCCGCCGCTCCGCCCGGGCCACATGCGCCAGCACAAACCCCGGCGCCGACTCCAGCGCCCGGTCCAGATCCGCCAGCGCCGCCCGGGGAGTCGGCTGCAACCGCGCGCGCAGGAGCAGCGCATCGGCGTTTCCAGGTGCTTCCAACAGGGCCGCGTCGAGATGCCGGCGCGCCGCTGACCGCGCCGCTCGCGCCGCCTCCGGATCCGCCGTCAGGGCCGCCGCTCGCGCCATCTCCGCCACCGCATCCCAATAGTGGTTGCGCCCCGCCTCCAAATGCTCCGGCGCGCGGGCCAGATCTCCGGGCCCCAGCAGCAGGCCCACCCCAAAGGCCAACGCCGGCGGAAGCCCCCGGCGCCACCCCCGCCGCCAAACCCGCGGCAGGTCGACCAGCGCCACCGCCGTCAACAGCGCCAGCAGCGGCAGCGCCGGAGTGCGATAGCGAGCGCAGACAAAGAACGGCACCACGGCCAGCAGATGCAGCAAGAGAAAAAGCGGCGCCACACCCGCCTCGCGCCGCCCGCGGCGCCACTCGCCGAGCAGCAGCACCACCCCGGCCAGCGCCGGCGGCGTCAGCCAGCCGACCGCCGGCAGTGGCGCCCGCAAAATCGGAATCGACCGCGCCACATAGCCGTATTCGAGATTGTTGGGCACCTCCACCCGCGTAAAGAATGCCGCCACCTTGCGCAGCTCCAGGCGGAGCGCTGCCCATGGCTCCGCCGCGCAAGCGCGCAGGGTGCGCACCACCCAATAGCGGGACACCTCGCTCGGTGTCAGCAGATGCCCGGCGGCGCGCGACGGCTCCGCGACATAGGGTTCCCAGGCGTGCCCCGGGGGCACCGCGCTCATTCCATCGCTGCCGGGGTGGTTGCCGATGTAGAAATTGACCCCGCCATTGGAGGAGATCAGTACCCAATCTCCCCCCACCACGCCGTTGCGCACCCACACCGGCGTCAACACCAGCGCCGCACCGGCCAGGAACGCGATCACCGCTTGCCATCGGCCCCGCCGCACCCCGCCGGCAGCGGCCCCGCCAGCTCCAGCCCCTCGGCCCGCAGCGCGTCGAGGACCGGGGCGATCAGCTTCTGCTCCTCGTCGCCCATCACGCCCGCTTCGCCCGCATGGGGGTTCAGCCCCGCCACCGCCAGCTGCGGGCGGGCGATGCCGAAATCGCGGACCAGCGCGTCATGGACGATCCGTAGCGTGTCCTCCAGAAGCGCCGCGTCCAGCGCATCCGGGACCGCCGACAGGGGCAGGTGGATGGTGACCGGCACCACCCGAAGGGGGGGCGTGCAGCCTTCGGCCGTCAGCATCATCACCGCGCGTCCGGTGCCGGCCAGATGGGCCAGAAACTCGGTATGGCCCGGATGGGGGAAGTCCGCGCCCTGCTTCAGCGCCGCCTTGTGGATCGGCCCGGTGCACAGCGCGCCCGCACGGCCCGCCTGCACCAGCGCCACGGCGCGGGCGATGACGCCGATCACCTCGTCGGCATTGCGCGGATCGGGCCGGCCG
>JALXCG010000629.1 GCA_026991065.1 Gemmatimonadota bacterium
GCGTCACGGCAAGCACCGAGGCCCGTGGTGAGGGCCAGGAGCAGAGAGAGAATGGCGTGCCGGAGGCGGCGTGACGCACGGCGAACGGGGAGGATCATGGCAAGTCGGGGAAAAGTGTGAGATTATGCAGGATCGAAAGGACTCCAGCCGGGACCCGGATATTCTACCTGTTTGCGGTGACGATTGCGCCGGCCGAGCCCTTGGACTGTTCTGTTCACCATCTTCTTCGGATCATCGATGGACTCGCACGATCTCAATCCGCTTCTGACTGAATCCACACTGCCTTTTGGCGCCTTGCGCTTCGATCTGTTTCGCACCGAGCATTTTCAGCCGGCGCTGGAAGAGGCGATCGCCAACGCAGAGAAGTTGCTGGATGCCGTAGCGGCTGAAACAGCCGCACCCAGCTTCGAGAATTGCATTCTGGCGATCGAGGAAGCGACTGCCGGCGTCGGCGAGGTTCTCAGCATCTACCATGGACTGAGCGCCATTCACGCGGATGAGGAGTTCCGGGCCCTGGCCCAGGAGATCGGTCCCAAGGCGTCGGCCTTCTTTGATCGCCTGGCCCACGATCCGGTGGTTTTCGAGCGTGTGCGCCAAGTGTATGCACAGAAAGAGCAACTGGGGCCGCAGGAGCGCCGCGTCACGGAACTTGCATACCGCAGTTTTGTCCGCAATGGAGCGTTGCTGGACGCTGCCGGGAAGAAGCGCTTCAGCGAACTCAGCGCCAAGCTCTCGCAGCTTTCGCCGAGTTTTTCCGACAATGTGCTGAAGTCGAAAAACAGCTTTTTCTACCACACGGCCGATCCGGCCGAGGTCGCCGGGCTGCCGGAAACCGCGCTCAAGGCGGCGCGTCACGCGGCGAAGGAGCATGGCTTCGAAGATGGCTGGGGCTTCACCTTGCAGGAGCCGAGTTTCGGTCCGGTCATGGAATATGCAGACCATCGGCCACTGCGAGAGAAGCTTTTTCGGGCCCGGGGCGCGGTGGCTTTTGGCGATGAGTTTGACAATTGTGAGAATGTGCGCCAGATCGCCGCGCTCACCTTTGAGATGGTGCAGCTTCTTGGCTACAAGAGCTACGCGGCTTTCGCGCTGGAGGAGCGCATGGCAGCCACGCCCGAGCGAGTCGAGGCCTTCATGGAGCGCATGCGGAGCGCTGCCTCACGGGTGGTGGACAAAGAGTTACAGGCGGAGAAGGAGTTCGCGCAGCGGGTCGATGGCGTGACCGATTTGCAGCGCTGGGACTCGACCTACTATGGGCGCCGGCTGAAAGAGGAGACTTTGGCCCTTGATGAAGAGCAGTTGCGCCCCTATTTCCGTGTGGAGAATGTGGTTGAAGGTGTTTTCGAAGTTGCCAGGCGATTGTATGGATTGAAGTTCGAGCGTCAGGATTCGCTCCCGCTCTACCACTCGGATGTATCGGTTTACCGCGTCGACGACGAGGATGGAAGCTATCTGGGATTGCTCTATCTCGATCTGCATCCGCGCAAGACCAAGAGCGGTGGTGCCTTTACCGGGCGTTGGCGCGATCAGGGCTTGCGCAAGGGCCGCATGCAGCGGCCACATGTCTACATTGTCGCCAATTTTACCCCCTCCACGCCGGATCACCCCTCGCTGCTCTCGTTGGAGGAGGTGCGCACGCTTTTTCATGAGTTTGGTCATGCCCTGCATGCTCTCCTCTCTCAGTCCAAGTACGCGGCGCTGGCGGGGCCGGATGTCTACTGGGACTTTGTCGAATTGCCGTCGCAGATCATGGAGAATTGGGTGGTCGAGAAGGAGGCATTGGAGCTTTTTGCTTACCACCATGAAAGCGGAGCACCCGTGCCGCTCGAACTGATCGACAAAGTGAAAGCGGCGCGCAAGTTTGAAGCGGGGATGGATTGCATGAACCGGCTGCAGTTTGAATACCTGGACTGGGCCTGGTTTGGCGGAGATCCGCGCGGCGTGACCGATGTGGCCGAGTATGAACGGCGCGCGGTGGAAAAAGTGGCGCTTTTCCCGGCGGTGGAGGGACGCTGCCTCTCGACCTCTTTTGACCACATCTTTGGTGGGGGCTATGCCGCCGGCTATTACTCCTATCGCTGGGCGGAGGTGCTGGATGCCGACGCCTTCGAACTGTTCAAGGAGCGCGGCATTTTCAACCGCGAAGTGGCGACGGCGTTCCGGCGGGAGGTCCTGGAGCGGGGCAACCAGGCCGAGCCGATGGAACTCTTCAAGCGTTTCCGGGGTCGTGAACCGGATCCCGACGCGCTGCTGCGCCGCATGGGGTTGGCGTGAGTCAGCTTTTCAGCGCTTGCTGAACAGCGCCGGAGAGTTCCGCTGCGCGTACCGGTTTTTGCAAGGCATCAAGCGCACCGAAAGCACGTGCCATGCGCAGATACTCGAAGCCGAGGTCCTGGCCGCCGCCGGAGATCGCAATGATGCGAGCGTGCGGATCGGCGGCGCGGATCTTCTGGATCGATTCCAGCCCCTCCTGCTCCGGCATGACCAGGTCCATGAGCACCAGGTCGAAATCGCCCGCTTGGTAGAGTTCCGAGCCACGTTTGCCGTTTTCCGCTTCAGTGATGCTGTGGCCGTCACGCTCGAGAATCCTACGAAAGACAGAACGAACTTCGGGATCATCATCCACAATCAAAATTCTAGGCACGCACCTTACCCCGCGAATCGATATCCACGAACAAGTTCCTGCCACCGCAAGAACCCCACAAGAGAAAACTAGGCAATCGGTGAGCGGGTTTCCAGCAAGAAACATCGCTCCGGCCGGATTCAGGGAGATTTACCCTGGGGTGGCAGGCCGCCCCTTGAGGTACGCATCGGCCGCGGCTGCCAGGCCTGGCCGGCTATTGGTGACGCTACCCTCCACCACCTGTTCCAGAAGGTGGGCCTGGAGGCGCCCGATCTCGCGGCCGCGCAGGCCGTAGCGTTGCATGAGTTCGCCGCCGGAAAGCGCCAGATCATGGGGCGTGGCCGGAAGGTCGGCGCGAATCTCCAGGAGCTTGGCGGCGAGGGCGTCGATCTCTTCGTCTTCGGAGCCGGCGGCGTGGGCCGCGCGGTCGGCGCGGTGGAGAAGAAGCAACCGCTCCAGGCGTTCGCGCCCATCTCCCAAGCGCGCCAGCAGTCGCCGCAGAGCCCGCGGCGATGAATCCGCGCGCAGGTAGACCAGGTGGTTATGAATCAGCGCGCGGACCTCGGTCTCGCCGTTGTGAGGGAAGGAGGGAGCGGCGGTGATCCGCAGGCGCTGCATGAGCGTGGCCGCCATCCTGGCGCCGACTTCGGCGTGCCCATAGAAATGACCGTGAATCTTCCCGTCCGCCCCCATCGACTCGCTGTAGCAGTAGGGCTTGGCGATGTCGTGGAGGAGCGCGGCGAGCCGCACGATCACATCGTCGGTGCGCCGGGCGGCTTCATCGACTGTGAGCAGCACATGCTCATCCACCGGCAGGTGGTGGTGGCGACTGCGCTGGTCGAAGCCGATCGAGGGGAGAAACTCCGGTAGGATCCGGCCCATGGCGCCGGTGGCGATGAGCAGGCGCAGGCCGATCGAAGGGGTTTCGGCGCGGGCCAGGAGCTTGACCAGTTCCTCGGCCACGCGCTCGCGGCTCACGTTTTCCAGAAGATCGACGCAGGCGGCCATGCCGCGCTCGGTGGCGGCGTCGACCGTCAACTGAAAACGGGCGGCCGCGCCGGCGCCGCGGAGAATGCGCAGTGGATCTTCGCGGAAGCGCGTCGCGGGGTCGCCGACCGCGCGCAGGAGGCGGGCGTTCAGGTCCGCGCGGCCCCCATGGGGGTCGATCCAGCGGCCGCCGGGGAGTTCCACCGCCATGGCATTGATCGTGAAGTCTCGGCGGCGCAGGTCATCTTCGATGGTGAGAGCGGGGTTGGTATGAATGCGAAAGTCACGGTGGCCGGGACCGGTGGAGTGCTCCGAACGCGGCAGGGCGACATCGATTGCAGTGGCGGCGCGCGGCGGCGGCGAGCCCGGGGCGGCGGCGGAGGTTGTCGGCCGCTTCCCGCGGCGCGGGTGCGGGCACCATTTGAAGACCGCGAATGTCGCGCCTACGCGATTCACCTTTCCATGCGCCGCCAGCACCTCGTGCAGTTGCTCCTCCGCGACTCCGGCGACCACATAGTCCAAGTCGGCCGTTGCGGTGTCGCGACCGCGGAGCAGATCGCGCACCGCTCCACCGACGACATAGATCCTGGCACCCTGGGCGCGGAGCGGCGCGATCCACGAAGGCGCGAGCCACGCCGCCGGAAGTGGGAACTCACTCATGCAGAGGGTACGAGCCCCTTGACCAGCGGCTCGTAGGTCATGAAGTCAGCGTGGTGTACGACATAGGCTTCGGGCGTGCGCTTGACCAGATTGCCTTCGCCGGCATGGGTGGCGATGATGTGGCAGACCGCATCCGGGACACCACACTCCTGTGCCAGCCCGACCCCGGTGAAGGGGTGACGCAGGTACTGGCCGCGTAGCGATTGGCGCAACTCACCATCGACCCGCTCATATTCCAGGAGCTTGCCGACATCCGCCAGAATGGCGCCGGCAATGAGCGTATCGCGATCCAGTGGCATGGCGGTGCCCATGAAGGCCTCAATCTTTTTCGCCGACTCCATGGCCAAATGAACCACCAGGCGCTTGTGCGCCAGGAACGAGACCGAGCAATTCGGTACATGCAGAGTGAAAGGCATCTGATTCAGATCACTCGGCGTCAGCGGGCTGCGGGCGAATGCCAGGCGCCAGGTGGCCAGGGTTTGGGCGCGCAGATCCTCATTGTCGATCCACTCGATTTCCGGCCAGATCTCAAGGATTTCAGCGTCGGTCACCATGGCTCTACTCCATCGATTGGCAAGATCTGTGAAGAGTGAAAAACAAAAATAATAGCGTAGCTTGGCGGCAGAATAGCGATCTTCTTTTGTGGTTTCGACCCTGACCTTCGGGGTTCGGTTATTTTGCCGAACCATCTCTCGATTCGGTATTTTTGCCGAAATATACAGGTCCCGAAAAGAGTTCTTGCAACCGGTTGACGGCTGCTCTGCATTCGGTAACATTACCGAATCATGAGCGAATTCGGCAATTTTACCGATCATCACTATTTGGCCCTGATTGGTGATCTCCGGGGCTCGCGGGACCTGCCGCGCCGCGCCGCGGTGCAGGAGCAACTGGAGGCGGCCATGGAGAGCCTCAACCGCGAACTCCCGGCCGGGCAACTGGCCGCCGGTTTCGCCATTTCGCTGGGAGATGAGTTTCAGGGGTTGCTCAGTGACCCGGCCGCACTGCCGCTGCTCCTTGCCCGTCTCGATGCACTCCTGCCGGGGCTCGCCATTCGCTACGGCGTGGGCTGGGGCACCATCACCACCACCCCGCGGCCCCTTGCGGTGAGCATGGACGGCCCTGCCTTTCATCGTGCCCGCAGCGCCATTGAAGCGGGCAAGCGGAGTGGCCGCTGGGTCACGGTGAGTGGCTTTGGGGAGGTCGGCGATGACCTGCTCAACGCCCTCTTTCGCCTGATGGGGGTGCTGCGCGGCGGCTGGTCGGAGAAACAAGCGGAGACGGTGAGCTTGGTGCGTCGACTCGGCACGCAAAAAGCGGTGGCGGAGGCTCGCGCGGTGGCGCCGTCGACCGTCAGCGAAGCGCTCGCCGCCGCCTATTTCGAGCCGCTGCAGGAAGCGGAAAACGCCATCGCCGAATTTCTTCGCCACCATTTTTCGCGGACACCCGATGTGGATTGATACCCCCGCCGCTCAGCTTCTCGCCCTGCTCATCGTCGGACACCTGCTGGGCGACTTTCTTCTGCAGGGCGCCGCTATGGCGCGTCTGAAGGGGCGCCGGGTGCGCGTTCTGGCGGCCCATGGCGGGCGCGTGGCGCTGGCCCAACTGCTGCTGGCCTGGCCCTTTGTGGATCTTCGGCTGGTGCTGGGCGTGCTGTTGCTGGCGCTGCTCCACTCTCTGGTGGATCGCGGCAGGATAGCGATCCAGCGCCGGGCCCTGCTGACCGCCTACCGGGCGGCCCGCTCCACCCCGAAGGCCACCCGCCGTCCCGGCGACCGCTGTTCTCACCGCTCCCGCGCGACTGCCGCCTGCGCGCCCGCCCGATTGCGCCTGTTCTTCGCCGAGCAGGCACTGCATCTGCTGCTGCTCTGCGGCCTCTGGCAGCTTTGGCTGCGCAGCGCCGGTCACCCGCCGGCAGCGGTCTGGCCGGTTGCCGCCACCACCCTGCGCACCTACACCGCCGCCGCCCTGGTCGTGGGAGGCTACATCGTCAACGGCGCCGCCGCCGTGGTCGTGGTGCGGGGCATTCTGGCCCGCTTCGCCGACCTCTGGGAGCCCTCGGATGACGCAGCCGGTCGTGCGTCACGGGTTTCCCGCAATGCGATGGGACGCGTCATCGGTGTGCTCGAGCGGCAGATTGTCTACACCCTGATTCTGCTCGGTCAGTGGGGGGCGCTGGGGCTGGTCCTGGCAGCCAAGTCGGTCGCCCGCTACCCCGAGATGAAGCAGCGCCACTTTGCCGACTACTACCTGATCGGTACACTGGCGAGCCTCAGCGTGGCGCTCGCCAGCGGGGTGGTCGTGGCGCTGGCGCTCGGCCGGTTGAAACTCCCGGGTTAGGAGCCTGTCGCCCATTGTCTTCATGTCGCCCCGCACCCGTTCCTGCTCCGATCTCTGCGTTGCCAAGTCCTTGAGAGGCAACCAGCCTTCCTGCGGACTCAGCGCCTTGATCTCGAAGCAGGCCCGAACACGGGGCTCGAAAGCCAATGTGCGACAGGCTCCTAGCGCTTGTAAGCCGTGATCCCGACGCTCTTGATCGCCGGAAAATGCTCCTCCAACTCCCGCTTGGTGAATCCCTCGCGGGCCAGCGCCAGTTGCAGGTCGCTGTCGCTGGCGTAGAGGTCCGCGCCGAAAACCGACTCCCGCTCGACCCGGATGTCGCTGAAGCCCGCGGCCTCCATGGCGGCGATATAGTCCGCGCGCAGCCAGGCGCCGCTGACGCAGCCGACATAGGCATCGGCACAGCGCAGAATCGCCCGCGGCAGAGGGCGTTCCAGCACCACGTCGGAGATCATCAGCCGCCCGCCCGGCTTGAGCACCCGGAACGCCTCGCGGAACACCCGCTCCTTTTCCGGCGAGAGGTTGATGACGCAGTTGGAGATGATCACGTCAACCGCGTCATTTTCCACCGGCAGTTCTTCGATCAGCCCCTTGCGGAACTCCACATTTTCCGCCTCGACCGCCTGCGCATTGGCGCGGGCCCGCGCCAGCATCTCGTCCGTCATGTCGACCCCGATGACGCGCCCTTCGGTGCCCACCTGGCGGGCGGCGAGAAAGGCATCGATCCCGGCGCCGGAGCCGAGGTCGAGCACCACTTCGCCCGGTCGCAATGAATCGAGTGCAGTCGGATTGCCGCAGCCCAGTCCGAGGTTTGCTCCCTCCGGCAGGGCCGCGAGTTCCTCTTTGCTGTAGCCGATGGCGCCACTGATCAGGGCGGCCCGGGCCTCTCCTCCGCCGCAGCAGGAGCCGCCGCCGGCGACGACGCGCGCATAGCCTTCCGCCACCAGACGGCGAATCTCTTCGGGGGTTTCCGGCGCCTGGCCGGGTGCGGGGGTGGAGTTGCAGCAGCCCATGATGGTTGAGATCTCCTGAAGGTTCACAAAGGAACCGGTTGGGGGTGGTGCCCGGATCGGGACATACAATGTGCATGCGCACAGTTTGGGACCGATCGCTCCGCAGCGCCACCCCCGATTTGGGTGGAGTGCTGCGCTGGCGGCAGGGTGAAGACTACTCCAACCAGCCAACGGCTTCCGGACCACCGTAGGCACCCATGTCGGGAGCCTGGGTGTTGTAGCTACCGTAGGCGGGCGAGATGTTGCTCCAGTCGATTCCGTCGTCGGCTCCGGTGCCGCTGTCCATGCAGGGGGAGCCCGGCCAGAGCACGTAGTCGAAGCCGCGGCGGGTGCGGAAATGGGGTGAGGCGCTGATGTTGCCTTCGCCTTCGTAGCCTCCCTGAATGTCACAATAGGTCAGAGTGCTGCCGCCGGCGGCGATCTCTTCCGGCGGATCGTTCCAGAGAATGCAGTTGGTGAGTTTCGGTGCGCAGGAGTAGGCACAGGCCAGGCCGCCGCCGCGATTGACGGCGTTGTTTTCGGTCAGGGTGCAGTTGGTGAGGACCGGGTGGGCTGAATTCCAGCAGTAGATTCCGCCGCCTTCATCGTCGGCGTTGTTGCGGGCGATGGTGCAGTTGGTGATGGCGGGAGTGGACCCGATGCGGATATTCATGCCGCCGCCGTTGCCGTTGGCGTGGTTGTCGTTGATGAGACAGTTGCGCAGGGTGGGCGTGCAATCGTAGATGCAGTAGACACCACCGCCGTAATCGGCTTCGTTGTTGCGGATGGTGCAGTTCTCGATCAGTGGGTGGGCGCTGGATGTGCAGTGGATGCCGCCCCCCAACCAAGCGTGGTTCTCCTGGAAGATGCAGTTGCGCAGGGTGGGAGAAGTGCCGTTGCAGCAGATGCCGCCACCGTAGCCGGCTGGAGAGAGGCCGGTCACATAGCCGTTGATGATGGTGAACCCATCGATCACGGCAGCCGCGGTTTCGCCGTTGTGCAGGTAGAAACCGCGCGCTGGGTCCGCTTCCGACGCAGCGCAGTCGATCACGGTCGCGTCTGCTCCGGCGGTAGAGCGGAGAACCAGATCGGTGCCGCCGAAATCGAGACCGCGGTTTCCCGGGCCGGAATAGGTTCCGGGGGCCACCAGGACGGTGTCACCGGGTTGCGTGGCGCTGATTCCTGCCTGGATCGTGGCGTAGTCCGCGGGAATATGAAGCGTTGCCCCGAAGGCTGACGTAGCAAGGAGGAGCACGGTGGGCGGGAGGAGTCGACGGTAGGACATGGTGTGGGGTATCCAAATGAAGGTGGAAGAGCGCAATCCACGCTCACGGCTTTGGCTCTGTGTGTCGCGGACTGCAGGCCGGACTCTCTGCCGGGTGGCGAGATGCGCCGCGGGGAGTCAGGCCTTCAGCCCGGGATGTCCGGCACCTGGTCGGGTGCAAGAGAACTGCCCGGCGATGTCCTGCCCGGGGGCAATGAACACTCCAGGGCGCGGGGGCCGGACAGGTGGCTGCGACAGTGGCCGGACGGGAGCGGGCGGAGGGGCTGTTTGCCCCGCTGCTTTGCGCTCTCGCCGGTCCGCTGCGCATTGGCGGTGCAACTGAAAAAAAGAGGAGAGGAGGGATCAGTCCTGCCACAGGAAATCCCACGGGCCACCGTAGGCGCCCATGTCGGGAATGAACTGCGAGTTGTGTTGGCAGTAGAGTGGGTGGACGGTGCACCAGTCGATGCCGTCATGGAGTCCTGTTCCGGCATCGATGCAGGGGGAGAAGGGGCGCAACACGGCGATATAGTCACCCCAGTTGAAGAGTTTGGGGTCGGCGGTGATGTTGCCGTCGCCGGAGTGGGATTCGTTGTGCACGCAGGTGTAGCTGATATTTGCCGATCCGGCGATGTGGTTGGGGCGTGGATTGCCGGTGATGATGCAGTTGCGGACAACCAGGTTGTTGCCGGCCCAGATGGTTCCGCCGTTGCCGGAACTCCAGGGCGCGGCCTGGGTGGAATTGTCGTCGAAGGTGCAGTTGACGAACTGGGTGGGACCACCGGCGTAGGCGGCCCCGCCGATGCCGGCGTAGCTGTAGGTGCCGTTGGAGAATGCGCGATTGTGGACGAAGATACAGTTTTCGAAAAGGTTGTCGCCGCCGGAGACATAGACGCCGCCACCGTAACCTTGGATAACGTAATTTTGGCCCGTGACGTTGCCGTCGAAGGTGCAGGCACGGAAGATCGCCTGGCTGGAGAGCAGGGCAGCTCCGCCGCCGTGCGATGGGTTGTATTCCTCGGCAGAGTCCGCGCGGTTGCTGATGAATTGACAGTTTTCGAAAAGCGGCGAGGAGGAGACGACCAGGATACCGCCGCCGTAGGTTGTCCAGTTGTCGGCGCGGGGGTATTCGGTGAGGTGACTATCGCGGATGGTACAGTGGCGAATGGTGGGGGAGGAGCCATCGATGAAACGCATCCCGCCGCCGCCGTTGCTGTCGATCTTGGGCCGGCCGCGTTTGATGATGAGACCGTCCAGAATTGAAGCCGAGGTTTCGCCGTTGGCGAAGTCGAAGCCGCGCCCGAGTCCTTCGGCATCGATGACAGCGGGGTCTTCGGGGAATTCGGAACGGACCTCGATCGCTTTGCCGAGGAAACTGATGTCACGGTTGCCGAGCCCGGTGTAGGTTCCCGGAGCGATCACCACTTCGTCACCGTCGTTCGCGGCGTCGATACCGCTCTGAATTGTGCTGTAGTCGGTGGGGATGTGGATGGTCGCGGCAAGGGCGATGGAACTGGAAACGGAGAGGAGAAGAATGGAACGAAATACCATTGGGTTGACCTCAATTGTGGGATTGGAAGAAAAGCGCAATGCGCTTTCTGTTGTCAGGGCGCATTGGGTGGAGACCAGTGACCCCCGGCGCTGGTCGCAAGTGATGGTAGCGGTGATTGGCGGTAGCTGGTTGCCTTTCCGGCTGGGGTGTAGTCACAGATGGCGGCACCGGCGATCTTCATGCGGTTTTGTCCTTGGGGGGCTTCCGCGCGGCGTGGGCGAGGATCTTCTCCGGGGAGATCGGCAGATCTTTGCAGACATAGCCGGTGGCGGCGAAAACGGCGTCCGCGACCGCGGGGGCGGTGGGGCAGGCCAGCCCCTCGCCCGCTTCTTTGGCGCCGAAGGGGCCCAGGGGCTCGTAGGTTTCGACAGTGGTGGAGATCGAAGGGGGCATGTCGAGCGCGGTCGGCATCTTGTAGTCGAGGAATGAGGTATTGAGAGTGCGCCCCTGCTCCATGACCAGGGTTTCGGAGAGGGCGTAGCCGAGGCTCATCTGGATCGACCCTTCGAGCTGCCCTTCGACCGCCATCGGATTGAGTTCAGTGCCGCAGTCGTGCACGGTGTACATCTGTTCCACCCGCACCTGTCCGGTGCCGGGATCGACCTCTACTTCAGCCACCTGGGCGCCGAAGGAGAAGGCGGGCGAGACCAGCCCGCAGTCGCGCGGCGTATAGGAGCCGTAGGCGATGAGCGGCTCGCCGCGGTTGGCGCGCTGCGCCTTTGCTACCGCCGCGGCGAAGGAGATGCGGCGCGAGGGCTTGCTTTTGCAGTAGACAAAACCGTCGCCACACTCCATTTCGTGGATCACGTTCAGGTCGAATTCGAGCGAGACCACGGCGAAGAGCTTCTCTTTGATCTGTTGCGCCGCGTTGCGCACGGCGTTGCCGGCCATGAGTGTGACCCGGCTGCCCCAGGTGCCCAGGTCGGATTGCGGGCAGGTGGCGGTGTCGCCGGTGATCAGGCGAATGTCGCTGAGGTTCAGGCCCAGCTCTTCGGCCAGGATCTGCGGCAGGATCAGATCGGAGCCCTGGCCGATGTCCGCTGCCAGGGTGCTGAGCTGGAGAAGGGATACTTGGTATTGAACCAGTTGAAAACGCCGCCCGAGATAAAACTGTAGCAGGCGATCCCCAGCCCTTTGCCGCTCCCCTGAAGTGTCGCCCATTTCTCCTCCCAGCCGGAGAGCCGCCGGACCTCTTGCAGGCATTCGCGGAATCCGCAACTGCCGATGGTGGCCACGCCGGGGATCTCGTCGCCCGGTTCCATGGCGTTGCGCAGGCGAAGTTCGATCGGGTCGATCCCCAACTCGCGCGCGGCCAGGTTCATCTGCATCTCGCCGGCAAAGAGTGCCTGGGGCGCGCCGAAACCGCGCATCGCTCCGGCCGGTGGGGTGTTGGTGTAGATGTAGGTGCCGCGGTAGCGATAGGCGGGGATCTTGTAGAGCATCGCGCCGAAATTGCCGATGAGGAAGGTCGCCGTGGGGCCCATGCCGTTGTAGGCGCCGCCGTCGAGCCAGGCGTGGAATTCGCGGCCGGTGATGGTGCCGTCGCGGCGGAAGCCGATCTTGGAGCGGATGCGGACCGCGTGGCGCCGCCGGCCGGTGGCGAGTTCCTCTTCGCGGGTCAAGGTGAATTTGACCGGGCGGCCGCACTCGCGGGCCAGCCAGGCGGCGCAGAAATCCCACGGCCGCAACTCCATTTTGCCGCCGAAGCCGCCGCCCACATAGGGCTTGATCACGCGCACGTCGTTTTCGCGCAGCTTCATGGTGCGCGCCAGCAGGCACTGGATGTAGTAGGGAGTCTGGGTCGAGGTCCAGAGGGTGATGCGACCGTCGGCGTCGACCTTGGCCACGGCGGAGCAGGGCTCCATGTAGGCGTGATTCACCGCATGGGTGGTGAAAGTGTCTTCACGAATGTAGTCGGCCTCGGCAAAGGCGGCTTCCAGGTCGCCGTAGTCGATTTTGCGGTAGAGGCTGATGTTGTCGTGGTGGGCGTCGTGCAGCCAGGGGGCGCCTTCGGCCAGTGCCTGGTCGATGTCGAAGACCGCCGGGAGTTCTTCGTAGTCGACCTGGATCAGCTCCAGTGCCTCCAGGGCGGTGTCGCGGTCCACGGCCGCGACCGCGGCGACCTCGTCGCCGATGAAGCGCACCTTGTCGATGGCGAGAGCGGTTTCATCCTGCAGTTCCGGCACCAGGCGCCAGTTGCCGTAGCGCACCGGAGGAATGTCGCGGCCGGTGATCACCGCCTTGACCCCGGGCAGGGCGCGGGCGCGGGAAACGTCGATGGAGCGGATCCGCGCGTGTGCCACCGGGCTGCGCAGCAGTGCGCCGTGGAGCATGCCGGGAAGCTGGATGTCGTCCGTGAACTGGGCGCCGCCGGTGACTTTGGCGCGCGCGTCGGGGCGTGGCAGGCTCTTGCCGATCAGGGTGCTGCGTGGGGGTGTCATGCTTCTTTCACCAGGTTCCGGAGTGCGCGTTGGGTCAGCACCTCCACCAAATGCTCTTTGTATTCCCGGGTGGCGCGAAAATCGGTGATCGGCCGACTCTCGGCGCGCGCTTCGCGCCCGGCGGTGGCCGCCAGGTCGGTTGCGGCCAGCGCGGCGGCTTCGGCGCCCTCCAGCAGGGCCTCGGCGCGGCGCGCCCGCAGCGGCGTTGGCGCCACGGTTCCGAGGGCGATCCGCACATCGTGCAGGCGCCCCGCTTCGACCCGGAAGCCGGCTGCCACGCTGACTGCCGAGATGTCGATGCGGGAGCGCGGCGAGAATTTGAGGAAAGAGCTGCGCCAGCCCGCGGCGGGCAATGGCACGCGGATCGCGGTCATCACCTCGCCCGGTTCTACTGCAGTTTGCCGGGGGCCGCGAAAGAAATCCGCCAATGGCAGATCGCGCTCACCGCCGCGCCGCCGCAGCTCCACCCGCGCATTCAGCACCAGCAGCGGCGGGGCGGTGTCGGCGCAGGGGGAAGCGTTGCAGAGGTTGCCGGCGACTGTTGCTTTGTTGCGCACCTGCGGTGTCGCCAGTTCGTCGATCGCTGTGGCGAGCACTGTGTAGTCGCGTTGCACGACCGGTTCAGCCGCCACATCCGCCAGCAGCGCCGTGGCGCCGATCCGGAGGGTGCGGGCCGCCGCGTCAAACTCCACCCGGTCGATTCCCTCCAGCCATTTCAGCGCCACCAGGTGGGCGCAGCGTTCGCGACCGGCTGCCATGCGGGGCAGCAGATCGGTGCCGCCGGCCATCAGGCGCGCATCGTCGCCGAGTGCCTCCAGCAGGTCGAAAAGCACCGAGAATCGCTGTGGGCGATGCACTTCGAAACGGGGCAGACTCATTGTCGCCCCCTCTGCTGCGTGTCGACCGCCTGGACCGCTTCCACGATCTTGGTGTAGCCGGTGCAGCGACACAGGTTGCCACCCAGTCCATGGCGAATCTCCGCCTCGGAGAGCGGGCTCGCGCCGGACTTTTCCAGCAGGTGCACAGCGGAAACCACCATGCCCGGTGTGCAGAAACCGCACTGGGTCGCGCCGTGCTGGATGAAGGCCTCCTGAACTGGGTGCAAGCGCCCATCACCGGGCGCGATCCCTTCGATGGTGGTGACTTCCTGACCATCGGCCTCGATGGCCAGGGTCAGGCAGGAGTTGATCGCGCGTCCGTTGAGCAGCACTGTGCAGGCACCGCAATCGCCGCTGCCGCAGCCTAATTTGGTGCCGGTCAGCCCCAGCTTCTCACGCAGCACGTCTACCAACCGTTCATGCGGCTGGACCACCGCCACCCGGCGGTCGCCATTGACTTGCAGACGGATGATCTCTTCAGGCATGGAGAACTTCACGGGCCGGCGCGCTGGTTCATTGCAAGCCGTTACCACCACCTCTCCCGCCGGGAGAGC
>JALXCG010000630.1 GCA_026991065.1 Gemmatimonadota bacterium
GCATCACATAGTGCTGCGTGGTAACCGGCATGATGACCGCCGGGAATTCCGAGCCTTGACTTTTGTGCACGGTGACCGCGTAAGCGATGGTCAGCTCGTCGAGATCGTTGATGTCGTAGCTGGCGGTTGTTTCGGTAAACTGAACCACAAGCTCCCTGCCGTCCAACGCCTCGATGATGCCGAGATCGCCATTAAAAACCCGCTTGTCGTAGTTGTTGCGAAGCTGCATCACCTTGTCGCCCACGCGGAATTCCCGTTTGCCGGCAACGATGGCTTCACCATTGGGATTGATCAACTCCTGCAGGCCGCGGTTGAGTTGGTCGGCGCCTGCGGAACCGCGATACATGGGCGTAATCACTTGAATATCGTCCCGCGGGTGAAAGCCCATTTTGTTCGGCAAGCGCTGCCCGACCAATTCGGTAATGGTTGCGGCAATTGCCTCGGGGTCTTCGCGGGACAGGAAGAAAAAGCCCTCGCCATTGGCAAGGTCCGGCATTTCACCGCGATTGATGCGGTGGGCGTTGAGCACGATGCGGCTGCGCGCATCCTGACGAAAGATCTGGTTGAGCACGACGACGCCGCCGATCGCGGAGACGATGCAGTCCTTGAGCAGGGTGCCCGGTCCGACCGAGGGCAACTGGTCAACATCACCGATCAGAATCAGCCGGGCATCCAGCGGCAAGGCACGCAGAATGTGACGCATGAGCAGGACATCGATCATGGAAGCTTCGTCGATGATGAGTGCGTCACATTCCAGGGGATTGGACTCGTTGCGCGCGAATTCGCCGGTCTCCGGATCGAAAAACAGGGCGCGATGGATGGTGGCGGCGGGCCGCCCCGAGGCTTCCGCGAGGCGACGGGCGGCACGGCCAGTAGGGGCTGCCAGGCGAACATCGAGCCCGCGCAGGGCGAAGAGGGCGATCATGCCGACCGTGATGGTGGTTTTCCCGGTTCCCGGTCCGCCGGTAACAACCAAGACCTTGGCGTCGATAGCGGCACGCAGAGCCTCCTCCTGCTGCGCGGAAAAAGTGAGCGCCTGTTGCTCCGCGACGCTGGCGATGTCGGCGTCGACCGGGCGATGCCGGGCGCCGGCCCGCGGAGTGGTTGCGGCCAGAGCGCGCAAGCGATCGGCGACCTCCACTTCGCAGGCATAGAGTTCGGGGGCGTAGATGCGTCCCTGGTCGTCGATCACCTCCCCCCTACCGCTCGCCAGTTCGAGTTCCGTCTCGATCAGATCGCGGTCGATCGCCAGCAGGCGCTCAGCCTGGCGGACCGCTTCCTGGCGCGGAAGGTAGAGGTGTCCATCGTCGATCGCCCTGACCAATACATGGGTCAAGCCGGCGTTGATTCGGGCCGGGTGCTCCGGTTCCAACCCCTGCTGCTGGGCGATGCTGTCGGCAGTGGTGAAGCCGATTCCGCGAACCTCCCGGATCATGCGGTAAGGCTCTTCACGGACGACGCGACGAGTGTCCTCACCATACCGGCCGTAGATTCGCGCTCCGTAGCCGGAGCCGATGCCCAGCCCACGCAAGAAGATCATGGTCTCACGCAGCGAGCGATTCTCCTGCCAGGCACGCTGGATCTTGGCGGCGGTTGGCTTGCCGATGCCGTGGATCTCCAGCAATCGGTGGGGCGCCTGGTCAAGAATGCGGGCGGTTTCGTCGCCGAAATGATCGACGATGCGTTCGGCGAGTGCGGGACCAATCCCCTCGACCGTGCCGGACGCAAGGTAGGAGAGGATGTTTTCGGCCAGATGCATCTCCAGAATCGTGAAACTCTGGACCCGGAACTGATCACCATATTTCGGATGATGAACCCACTCTCCATCTGCTCGCAGGCGCAACCCGGGGCCGACGCCCGGCAACTCGCCGAGGGCCGTCGCCAGGCGATTGGGCGGATCATCCAGACGCACCCGGAGAATCGCGAATCCGTTCTCGGGGTTCTGAAATGTGACCCTCTCGACCGTGAATGCTTGCTGCGCCATAGCCGCAGTCTACACGAGAGCGCGGCGGAAGCGCAGGGCGCACAACATGACCCATGCGGCACGAAGGTTGACCCGGCCCGGGAGAGCCCCGGCGGCAGCGTGGGTGGAGAGATCAGGGGCGCAGGCGAACCCGCGCCACCGCCCCCTGCCAACCCCGGTAGAGTTCATCGGCCCGTTGGCGATCGATGGCGGGGTGGAAAAGGCGGTCGCTGCGGCGCAGGCGCTGCAAAGATTTGATGCCGTCGTAGAGGCCGATGGTCAGGCCGGCGAGGAAGGCGGCGCCGGCGGCAGTGGTTTCAGCTACGACTGGACGATCCACGGGAATCCCCAGCAGGTCGGCCTGGAACTGCATGAGAAAGCCATTGGCGGTGGCGCCACCGTCGACCCGCAACTCGTGGAGCTTGCGCCCGGAATCGGCCTCCATGGCGTGCACCAGGTCACGGGTCTGGAATGCGATCGCTTCAAGCGCCGCGCGGATGATTTCGGGGCGACCGCTGCCGCGGGTTAGACCGGTAATCGCGCCTCGCGCTTCCATGTCCCAATAGGGCGCTCCCAGACCGACAAAAGCGGGAACGACGTGAACACCGTGATCGTCGGCGGCCTGCAAAGCGAGTTCTTCCGACTGGCCGGCGTGCTCGAGAATCTGCAGGCCATCGCGCAACCACTGAATCAGGGCGCCAGCGATGAAGACCGACCCCTCGAGGGCGTAGCAGGGGCTGAGATCGGAGCCGACGGCGAGAGTTTCCAACAAACCATGCGTCGAAGGGTGGCGCTCCCCCCCTACGTTGGTCATCAGAAAGCAGCCGGTTCCGTAAGTGTTCTTGGCATCGCCGGGGTTCACGCACCCCTGGCCGAAAAGCGCAGCCTGTTGATCGCCGGCGAGACCGGCAATCGGTATGTTCCGGCAGGGGAACTCCTCGGCCACAACCTGACCGTAGATGGCGGCGGAAGAGCGGACCTGCGGAAGAATCTGGGGCGGCACTTCCAGCAGGTCGCAAAGTTCGCTGCTCCACTCTCTTGCGTCGATGTCGTAGAGAAGTGTTCGCGAGGCGTTGGTGTGGTCGGTGAGATGGGCAGCCCCCCCGGTCAGCTTCCAGATCAGCCATGTGTCGACCGTACCGAAGGCCAACTCGCCCCGCTCGGCGCGGGCGCGTAGAGAGGAGTTGTTGCGGAAGAGCCAAGTCAGCTTGGTGCCGCTGAAATAGGCATCAAGCACCAACCCGGTGCGGGAGCGAAAAAGGTCGGCGTGGCCGGCGGAACGCAACTCGTCGCAAATGGGGGCGGAGCGGCGACACTGCCAAACGATCGCTCGATGCACCGGCTCACCGCTGATGCGATCCCAGAGGATGGTGGTTTCGCGTTGATTCGTAATGCCGATGGCGGCAATTGCGGCGGCCGAGATGCCGGCATCGGCGAGGGCGAGACGGGCGGTCGCAACCACAGAACCCCAGATATCCAGCGGATCATGCTCCACCCAGCCCGGCTGGGGATAGAACTGCTGAATTTCGGCATAGCCACGCCCGCAGACCTGGCCCTCGCCGTCGAAAACCAGGGCGGTTGTCCCGGTCGTCCCCTGATCTAGCGCGAGAATGTAGTTGCCTGACATCGTTTCTCCAAGTCGGTGTGGGGCATCGGCGGATTGGACGGCGTGACCGGAGCCGACATCGCTCCGGAAACATGGTGGAACGCTGGTTGAGTGGAGCATTATTTTCTCGCCGATGCAAGGGGCCGGTCGTGAGGTCGATCCTCCCCCTGCGCCGGCTCGAAACCATGTAGGCTTGGGTTCTAGTACGACTGTTCGTGACGCAACCCACGAGACCCGAATCCCGCGGCTGCGCCAAGTTCTGGCGATGGTTGCGGCAAGTGAACCAACCCTTTGTGGAGACTTGCCATTGAGAGGCGAGAGAAGCAGATCCCGAAGCGTGCTGGCAACTGCCGCACTCTTGTCTTGCGCCCCCCCCCTCGCAAATGCGGTGCAGGTAGCGGCGGCCGATTCAGTCCCGTGGGACACGGCAGACGGATTCTCCGCGGGCGCATCGTTGGGCTTGAACGCCAACAATCCCGCGCGATTTTCCGAGCCACTCGTGCTTGTTTCGGTTGGAATCGCGGCAAGCGACGCCCACGATCTCCCTTTCGCGACCGTGCCGGGCTATGACCAACGAAGTCGTGTCGACATGGGGACACAGGCAACTCTGGAACCGCGCTTGTTGTGGATCGACCGCTGGCACGCCTGGGATCTCCACGCCGCAGTGGAAAGGGTGAGCCTGGCGCACACGCGCTGGGATCTGTTTGCCCTTCCCGATGGTTACTACGCCGATCCCGAAAACGTGCCGGCTGGCGGAGAGGACTGGCATGCTTCGGTGGCTGCCCTGCGCTGCGCTTTCGGTGGCGGACACAGCCTCGGCGGTAGACTGAGACTTGGTGGAGCGCTCTTGGTGGAGCGCTGGGCGGTGGAGATGGGACAGATCGTCGCCTCCCCGAGTGGCCTGCCGGAGCCGCTGGCGCAGCTCTATGGTCAACTCGACGGTCGAGGCAGTGATTGGGCCCTCGGAGCGCGCCTGGGTGCCACTTTGCAAGGCACACCCGACCTCTTGGTCGGGGCTGCTCTTGAGTGGCACGCGAAGGTGAAAGCAGACGGCCATGGCACAGTGAGTACTTGGGTGCCGTCAGCCATGCAATGGACCGATGCCCTTGATCCGGTAGAGACCAGCAGCGGAAGACAGCTGTTCAACTTGAACATTCCTCTGCAACTCTCTGTCACTGCGGAATATCAGGCAACACAACGCGGCCGTGTGGAGGGTTGGATTCGGTGGAGCGACGACGCTTCGATCGACTCGCACGTGGGTTTCGATCCACCGCTGCAGCCTCTTGCTTCCCCCCTGCTGCAGGTGCGCTGGCGAGATTCCTGGGAAGGAGGAGTAGCTCTCAACTGGCAATGGAATGCGCGCCTCGGGGCTCGAGCCGCCGTGCGCTTTGACGATCGCGCTACGTTCGACCCGGTCCCTTTGGTAGAAAAGCAGACGGCTTCCGTTACCCCCTCGCTTGCTCTTTCGTGGCGCCGGAGCCGCCGCTCGCGCTGGAACCTGGAATATGCGCACGGGTCTCTGATGCGTGTTGAGAACTACAAGCAAACGCCGGGAGCGTACGACTTCCGTCAGCGGCAGTTGCGCTTGAGTTGGATTTGCGCTCTGGAGGAGCAGCTGTGATGGGAAAACTCCACAGGCGCGATTCACAGGCACGCGGTGGTGACTGGGGCCGATACCGGCCAGGGCCTCGCCGCCGTCGCCGATGCTGGTTGGGCTTTGCTCTGGGGCTTGGCCTGGGTGCTCTGAGTGGCTGCGAGAGTGCCCGGTTTGTCGCGCCACCAGGCCCGCGCCAGCATGGAGAGCTGATCCACATTGCCCTGGACGATCCATACGAGAGCCAGCAGCCCACTCTGGCCGCCGGGGGGACGGCAGCCGCGCCCGGCTACTTCGCCTATTTGCCCGCCGGCACAACCGATCCCTTGCCGGTGCTCTATCTTCTGCCTGACATGGGCCAGGATGAGAGCGCGTTTCCCTATTTCGTCATGTTGCCGACCCTGTTGGACGAGATGATCGAGAGCAAGGCGATGCAACCGCATCTGGTCATTATGCCCAATGGTCTTTCTGACATGGGCGGCAGCTTCTTCACCGATTCCATGCTCCCCGGTGAAAGCGATCCCCTGGAATCAACGGCTTTTGGCGCCTGGGGAATGCAGCTTCTGCAGATCATGGAGGACGCCGAAGGACGATTTGACGTGGCAACGAGCGGCTTCACCGTGGCGGGAGCGTTGGCGGGAGAAGTAGAACCGGGAAACCGCGCACTGGGCGGCATCGGGATGGGAGCTTACGGCGCCTTCATGACCGCCCTGCGTGCTCCCGTTTTCGACGAACTGATTCTGCACTCGGGGTTTTTCGACCTGCGCGGCGGGCTGCTGACACCGGATCCGTTCATGGGGCAGCGCTGGGGCGAGTTGCTCCTGGAAGAAAACCAGACGTTTCTCGGCCAGAATCATCTCGGTCCCTCCAGTCCGGCGCTGCGAAACAACCCGGATGCGCCCATCAGCCGGTTGCTTTTCGCCATGGCTGCGGCGTTTTCGCCCGCCCGCGGGCCGCTCTGCAGCTTTGACATGGCCGCTCAGATCGACTCGACTCTGACCGCGGCGGACCCCGACGGTGATCCCCTGAACAACTATCAGTACCCGCTGCAACTGTTAGAGCGTGGCGCCACTCCGGCTGAAGACATCTGGCTGGGTGCCTGGCTTCCGGTTCAAGCCGATGGGGGAATCGTCGATGCGGTTCTTCTACGCTGGACCCTCTTCCACGACCCTCTCTATCTGGCCACCAGTGGCCAACCGGAGATCTCGGCCCTGGCGGCCAGAGGCGTGCGCCTATGGATTGATGTCGGTGCCAGTGATGAGTTTGGCCTGGCCGACGACAACGAGCGTTTTGCCGCGGCGCTCAATCCACTCTTCAACGATCTCTCCTTCACCGTCTTCGGCGGAGCGCACTCGGACAGACTGCTGGATCGCCTGGCTCTCTCGCTGGCCTGGCTGGAGTGAGATAAGAGAACAAGCGTTCGTGCGGGAACGCGGTTGCCTACGCGCGAATGCGGAGGACCTTGGGAAGGACCTTGAAACGTGCCGGCAACGTTCCCGGCTGCTCGCCATCCACATCCAGGAGAATCGGCGACTGTGCCGCATCCAATGGTTCCATGCGCACACTGCGAACCCGTGCGGAAAAAACCTCCGGATCCTCCAGGACGCGCCCCTGATAAATCTTGCGAAAGAGCCCCACTGAGCGGAGCGGAGCACGGTAGGGAATTGCGACAAGATCAAGATAGCCATCGTCCAAAGCCGACTTGGGGCTAATGCACATGCCGCTCCCGAAGAAACATCCATTGGCCACCGCCACGACGCCCGCCGACATCAGCCGCGGTTCTGCTTCTTCATCGATCCAGATCTGCAGTGGACGCGCGGAGTGGCGCAGCATTGCGGCAACCGTTCCGGCCAAATAGGCCAATGTGCCCGGAAGACGCTTGTAGGCGTCGATACTGGCAACGGTTTCACCCCCAAGGCCGGCGTCGGCCACGTTGATAAAGTGAGAAACGGCAGTAACTCCCGCATGATTCTGATAGTCGATTGCGCCAACATCGATCAGTCGTGATTCGGTGCGGGCGAGAGCCTCCAGTGCAGTGCCGGGATCCGCGGGAATGTTCAAAGAACGAATCAAGTCGCCTCCCGTCCCGGAGGGGATGATTCCCAATTCCACCCGTGTGCGCCGATCGCCGGCATCGCGGCGGGCTTGGAGAATGCCGTCCACCACTTCCGACACGGTGCCATCCCCTCCAACCGCCACGATCAGCGAACACCCCTCTTGGGCGGCGCGGAAGGCGAGCTTTCTGGCGTGGCCCCGCGCCTCGGTCCAGAGCGTCCGGGCGCCCGGAAAGAGGGCGCAAGCCAGCGCTTCAAGCTGCTGCCAGCGGCGGCGTGTAGAGCCTCCCGCAGCGTTCGGATTGACGATAAAAACGGTCATGGCGTCTTCCGTTCCTCGGCATTGAGGCTACAGTCGGCCGGATCTGAGGATGCCGACGATCAGCCAGAATCCGCCAACTCCCGCGCCGGCAAGGCCCAAAAGCCCCAATGCCGAGGCGCCCCAAATGGTCGGGGCCACATGGGCGCTCAACAGCATGGCGGAAGCCAGTGTGACTGCACCGACCACCAGACCGAGAGTGACTCGACTTGAAGCCCGCTCAACCTCCTGACGAATCGTGTCGAGTTCATCGTGCTGAATCACCAGGCGCTGTCGCCCGGTCCGGAGCCGACTGGCCAAGTCGCGCAATTCACCGGGAAACACGCGTGCCAGATCCACGTACTCCAGCGCAGCATCAGCCGCCAAGCCACCCAGCCGCTGCGCACTGTAGCGGCGGGCGAGAATCTCCCGAATGTAGGGTTTGGCGCACTCGATCAAATCCAGTTCCGGGTCGAGCTTGCGACCAATCGCTTCTTGCATGACCAGGGTCTTGAGAAGAAGCACGAGTTGCGGTGGCGGATGCACATTGTTGCGGTTCAGCGCGCCGAAGAGATCCGCCGCAACCGCGTTGACGTCGAGGGCGCCCAGAGCGATGCCGTGGTAGTGATCCAAGATCTCGTCCACATCCTGCCCGAATGTCGGCGGGACCGAGCCATCCCGCCACCCATCGGTACGCGCAAAGAACTCGATGACCCCATCACGGTCTTTGCGCACCAGCGCCACCAGAAGCAGCGCAAGATCGTCGCGCAGCTCTTTGGACAAGCGTCCCATCATGCCGAAATCGACCGGCGCAATGGAGCCATCTGCAATGACAAAGAGGTTGCCGGGATGTGGGTCGGCATGGAAGAAGCCGTCGCGGAAGACCTGGCTGAGAACCGCGTTCATGCCGTTGCGAGCAATCGTTCGCAAGTCGTGCCCGGCGTCCTTGAGGGCGGCAACGTCGGCGATCTTGATGCCATCCACGAAATCCAGGACCAGCGTATCGCTGGTGGTGAAACGACCATGGAGCGCCGGTACCCAGATTCCACGTTGCTCCGCCATATTGCGTGCGAAAAGCTCCAGGTTTCTGGCCTCATGCTTGAAGTCGATTTCTTTGAGCATGGTAGAGGCGACTTCTGTGACCAATCCGACTGGGTCGTAGCGACGCAACTCCGGCATGTGGCGCGCGAGTAGGCGCGCGAGATCCAGGAGAATGTCTGTGTCGGTCCGCACCAGTCGAACGATGCCGGGGCGGCGCACTTTGGCAACTACTTCCGTACCGTCATGCAACCGGGCTCTGTGCACTTGGGCGATCGATGCTGCCGCGAGTGCTCGATCATCGAACTCGGCAAAGATCTCCTCGATTGGAGCACCCAAGGCGCGTTCAATGACGCCGCGGACCAAAGATGCGGGAAGAGGGGTCGCGCTGTCGTGCAGCTTCGACAATTCCGCGAGGAGTTCCTCGGGAAGCGTGGCCGACTGCAGGGCAAGCAGTTGGCCGAGTTTTACAAATGTGGGCCCCAGTTCTTCAAAAACAAGACGCAACCGGAGAGCAAAGCCGAGGCTCTCAAAGGGGGTCGGTCCCCGGCGGAGAAGCCGCCGGCCGACGTTGACGTAAGGCGCCAATTCCAGTCGCTCGATCAGGTGACCAAAGCCGTAGCTCAGGAACACATTGATGATCTGTCTATATCGCTGGATGTTGCGGTAGGTCAGATCGACACGCGGAAAGGCCACCTACTCACGCCCCTTCAGTTGCGCCAACAACCTCCACAGATCCGCCCCATTCTGCACCCGAACCACTTCGTGGTTTTCCGCCAGAAACACCGGCCGATCCCGTACCACATCGAGTTCACTGAGCCACTCTTCAACAGCCCTCAATCCTGCTTCGATCTCCTCCCGGTAGATATCGTAGTTCACCGAGTTGGCAGGGGCCCCGTGGATGTCACCGCCAAGCAGGTACTCCTCCCAAGCACGCCCCCCCCCTTTTTCGACCATCCACCAGTCCGCGGCCCGTCTCCACACCGGAGAATCAACCTCAAGCGAGCTGGGCAGCAAGGGCACGATGTGAATCTCCGTTTCTGCGCCGGACATTTTCATCGCCTGAATTACTCCCTGGAGAATCACTTCGGCCTCAGCAGCCCCGGGCGGGATCAAGAGATCCAGACGGCCGGGAATCCGTTCGCGCTGCCAATCGACGTCCGCCCCGGAAACAGCCGGATTAAGCAACCAGCCGCCCCGACGTTCGATGAAGATATCAGCGATTGCTCCCGCGGGGGGCGTGAGGAGCAACAAAGCAGGAAGATAGCGGATTCCGGCGTCCTCGATCCACTGCGGAGCTTCCCGCGAGTGAATCTCCAGTCTGCGTACCTCGATGCCGGGCAAGAGTCGCTGAACAGTACCCGTGATCTCGTCAACCAAGGGCACCACCGCGGTTGAATCCCAAATCATGACGGCGGGTACAACCGGTGCTTGGCGATAGGAACAGCGCGCCTCCTTCTTGCCCGGATCAAGACAGGTGCCGATGCTCCCATGGCGCCGACACTCCTCACTGCTCGAACATGCGGGAAGGTCTCCGCAGGGACTGAGTGGCGGGGAATCCAGCCCTTTGCAAAGGGCTCGCTCCAGAGCCAGGGAATCGAGTCCCCCACTGTACTGGCGATTGCGAAGATAGAGCGTTGGGCTCTCGGTGAGTCCGAGCCCTTCGGTCCTCGCCCGATCAGCGTTCAGTGAAGAGGGCTCCCTCAGCCGGGGGCCTCCCCCACCGACGGCGTCCCAGCAGAGACTGATCTGCGCGGTCTCCGACGCACAAAGGAAGAGTTCCAGCCAAGCGATCGGTGCCAGCGACTTGCGGGCGGCGGCAAGACGTCGCTCTGCTGCCGACGCCGGAGCGCCCCACCCGGTCAGAATCCAGGAGTGAAGCTCATAGCGCTGAAGAAGAGTTGCGGGCAGTTGCAGCAGTGTCTCTACCAGCGAAGTGCAGTGCGGACAGCCCAGGCTCAGGTAGAGATCCAGTGGCGGGCGGGGCTCTATGCCCTTCACTCCGGAAAGTTGTGCCTGCGGCAAAGAAGCTGCAGGATCTAATGATGGGCCGATTGCCGGGACGCTGCTCAAAAGCGCAACCTTAGGGCCGGATTCCCCGCCCAGGGTGATGCGAAAACAACCTGTCGGCCGCCCTCCCAATTCAACAATCGGGATTCCACCTCTTGACCAATGCGGCGCGGCATCCGGCGCATCATTGGCGTTGACAACCAGGTCGACGCCGGGAAGCGAAGCCGTCAGTGTGTCGACGCCGTCGCCCCAGTGGGTGAGCAAAATCGTGAAATCGTGTGGTGGCAACTCTTCAAGACAAGCGCGAAGGGCTTCGGCGGCGGGTGGAAGTTGGGGGCCAGACACGTACCAAGAGGCCGGACTTGCGGCCCCGATCACACAAAGCCGCACACCACCGCGTTCCAGCACACGGTAGGCTGGCATTTCCGGTGGCCCGAAGCCCTGGGGACGGTTTGCGCAGACCAGGGGCAGGAGCTGAGCCAATGAATCCATGACTCCGG
The DNA here is from genome assembly GCA_026991065.1 of Gemmatimonadota bacterium. Lineage (GTDB taxonomy): Bacteria > JALXCG01. Next base: position 11,064 of record JALXCG010000630.1, read on the forward strand.
ACGCGAATTCGTCGTCTCCCGGAACAACCGCGTCACATGGAATCTCAGCCAGCAAGCGAGCCGCCCGCAGGCTCCGTTCAGCATCATAGGCGCGGCCACCGCTTTCCGGATCGAAAGGGCCCCCGGCCGCGAATCCACCACCATTCAAAACAAAACGGGGAATGCTCTCCGAAACCTTGCTGGAGTGGAAGAGATAGGAATCCCCTTGCCAGCGGGATGCTGACGAGTAAACACCGTGGGAATTGGCCCAAAAAAACAACTCGGCCTCTGGGGAATCCGGCGTCTTCCTCTCAGTGCAGGAGTGAACCAGAGACACCAGGGCAAGCATCAGCAGAGGCCAGACACACCGACCGCGGGTTTTGGCCACCTCAGACAATGCCGGCGCGTGCGGTCAGCACGGAAAATTCAGGGAGCGCGCGCGGCCAACCGGCCAGTTCGAGTTGTGCCGCAGCCGCTTGCGCAGCCACTCGCAGCGCGTCGACAAAAGAGAGACCATGCATGAGCCCGGCGAGTATCGCCGCGATGTGGACATCTCCGCAGCCGGTGGGGTCCAACGCGCCCGTCACTGGAGCAGCGGGAATCCTTCTCCCGGTTTCTTCAGTCGGCAGGAACAGACACGCCCCACGATCCGCCAGCGTAACAACGAATGCCTCAACCCCCACATCTCGAAGGCAGCGATACAGCCGCTGGACCCAGTCCCCGTCGGTGATTGACGGAGCCTCCAGGCCGAGCCCGGCAAGCGTCGCCGCCTCGGCTTCATTGACCTGCACACAGTCGACCCCCGCCAGATACTCTCGCCAACCGTCCAGGCGCGGGAGGCGCGTACGGTGACCGCCGGTTTCCACTCCCAAAGTCAATGAGTGCAAGTCCACAACCATCGGGCCGGACACCCGGGCTCGCAGGAGCGGCAGGCACTCCAACTCCACGTCGTTGCCCGATATAAAGTTGACCAGAAGTCCTTCGACTCCATGCAAATGAGACTCGATCTCTTGCAGGGTCAAAGGCGAGGGCAGATGCGATACACATTCGCAGCGATTCACATCGCCGTGATAGTGAAGATCAACGGTGTAGGGGGCGCCGGAATCGACGATCAAACCCCGCGGATCCACCGACCCAAGACTCGAGAGCAAAGTAACCGTTTCCTTGTGGCGGGCGTGATGCACTCGCGCGATCGGCACGATCGTGCCCTGCGCAGGAGCCAGCGTAGCCAAAGCTGCAACGGAATGGATCAAGCCACCTGGCCCCTGAAAAAGCAGCTTTCCGTGGGAGTCGTAGATCGTGTCCCACGCAAAAGTGCCGATCACGGCCAGCTTCATGGATTGGCATCCATCGCGACGCGAGCGGCGCCAACAACGCCCGCGTCATTGCCCAGAGCGCAGAGCCCCAGTTCGGCACGGCAGCGGGATCCGGAAAACGAGCGGCGATCAACCTCTTTTTGGATCGGGGCCAGGAGAAATTCGCCGGCCTGGGCGCCGCCACCACCAAACAGAACCAGTTCGGGATTGAGGACGTTGATCAAGTTCGCGGCACCGATTCCGAGATAACGTCCCGTCTCTTCCAAAACGCGCAACGCGACGGGATCATTCTCGGCACAGGCGCGACTGACCACCTCCGCGCTAATCGCGGCCGGGTCCCCGCCGGCCAAGTCCAGCATTAAAGACTCAAACCCCTTCTGCAGCTTTTCGCGTGCCCGTGCGGCAATGGCGGGCGCGGAAGCGAGGGCTTCCAGGCAGCCATGGTTTCCACACGCGCATGGTGGGCCATTCGGTTCGATTGTCATGTGTCCCACCTCACCGGCACTGAAACTGCTGCCGCGGTAGAGCCGGCCACCGAGAATCAACCCACCGCCAATGCCGGTGCCGATCGTCAGGACAATCAGATGCCGTATGCCCTCTCCCGCGCCAACCCACCACTCTCCCAGAGCAGCTGCGTTGGCATCATTTTCCAGAACCACCGGTCGCTCGCTGCGGATCTGCAGATCCCTGGCCAGTGCCTTGCCTGCAAAGCCGGGGAGATTGGGCGCCTCGATCACGACTCCACATTCGGCATCCAATGGCCCCGGTGCGCCGATGCCAATGGCGACAACGTGTCGCGAACCGATCAGCATGCGCAAACCGTCAGCGACGCTCTCCACCACCTGTTCGTAGCCGCTCTGCGTAGGAGTTGGAACCTGCAAACGATCCAGGATCTCTCCCGTCTCCGAGATCAGCCCTAGCTTGGTGTTCGTTCCGCCGAGGTCTACACCGGCAAAAACGCGTGTTTTTTCCATGGTCTCTCCCACTGAGGGATTGAGTCCTCCGGTTACGAGGCCGGGTCGACAATACGGCGACTGCCGAGGATACCGCAAGATGTGAACTAACGGACCCCCTGATGCGGTAACCGAACCGCCCCACGCCAGGCGGCGACGCCGGCCCGAAAGGTGACCAAGCCGGTCCGTTCCAGGCGGGCCAGGACCCCGCGGAGCGTGCCGATGTCGATCGACAGTTTCTCAGCCAGCGCGTCAACCGACAACGGCCCAAGGGCAAGGGCATGCGCCAAGACCGCAACCCGAGAGTCGACATCATCGGTCATCGCAACCGGCGGCCGAGGCGCAGCCGGCTTCTCGGGCCACAGCGACAACTCGTCACCGTGCAGCAGATCCGCAGGCTCCAAAACGACCTCAGCCCCCTCTTGAATCAACCGATTGCTGCCTCGGCATGAGTCTCGCATGCCTTCTCCGGGATAGGCCAGGATGGCCCGTCCCAGCGCCAGCGCATGATCCACAGTGTGCAACGCACCGGATCGCTCCCGGGCTTCGACAACCAGAACACGCCCCGCGAGCGCGGCAATCAGGCGATTGCGAACCGGGAAACGGTACGGTTTGGCGGGTGCTCCCGGCAGATATTCGGAAACGACCGCGCCGCCGCGTTCGATGATTTGGTTGTACAAGGAAGTCTGCGCGCGTGGACTCGGAACATCGGCACCGGAAGCCAAAACTGCGATTGTTCGACCGCCGACCGCGAGCGCGCCTCGATGCCCCGCATCATCGATGCCGAAGGCGAGTCCGCTGACGATCACTTCGCCTCGAACCGCGGCCGATGAAGCAAGCGTATAGGCTGCGCGCCGCCCCATCTCACTGGCGC
>JALXCG010000631.1 GCA_026991065.1 Gemmatimonadota bacterium
TCGACGTGGAGCGTTTCCAGGCCGATGGAGGTGGCCTGGCCGAACCGACAGACTACGAGGATGTGATGAGCTACGGCTGGCCGAAGTGGATCTCGCCCCACACCTACCGAGCCGTGATGAACACCTACTTCATGCGGTCCAATCAGCCCTCCATGGTGGTCGAAGGGGGGGCTGGGCCCCGGCCAAAGGCGCGCATGGAACAGATGATGGTCTGCGGCGTGATCGACCTCGAAAAGGACGAGGTCAAGTTGCACCCCCTCTACCACGTGCCGCGATTCCCCAAGGCCCGGCGGGGAGAACCGACTGACTACGAAGTGGCTCTGCTGGACGCGGAGGGTCGTACTCTGATCGTGCGAACAGTGCTCGCTTGCCCGCACTGCATGAAGTATGGCCGGCGCAAGTTGTCGGAGGCCCTGCCATTCCATCGCGACGCCCACCGCCTGGAGGTTCGCAAGCGCGGCAAGGTCCTGATTGCTGTCGACCGGCCGGAGGGTGAGCCCCGGGTTTCCGACGTGATCCTCAAGCGCACCCGGCAAGGCCCGTGGAGGCTCGCATGGCGAGGCGATCATAGCGACGGCCGACACCTCATATACGGGGTGGCCGTGACCTTCGACGGCGGCGCCCGGTGGCGCCGGGTGCCGGGCGTATCCCGCGCCACCGGCCTGACCATCGATCCGGACACGCTCGAGGGCGGGGATGATGCGCGTTTCCGCATCTACGCCACCGACGGTTTCAACACGAGCTGGGCCGACTCCGAGCCTTTCAGCATGCCCCGCAAACCGCCCATCGTGGTCCCCCTCAATTTCGAGGATGGAGCCGTCCTCACCAAGGGGATGCCGGCCGTTCTGGAGGTGGAGGTCATCGATCGGTGGACAGGAAGCCTGCGCGGAGACGCCATCAAATGGAAGGACAAGCGTGGCAAGACGCTTGGCACGGGGCGCACCTTGGTGGTCGACCGCCCGACGAAGGCGTTCGACCTGCAGATCGAGGTCCAGCCCGGTGAAAGAATGAAGCCGATTCGGAAAAAGTACCGGCTGAAGGTCGACGACTAATGGGAGCAGCGCCGCGGTGAGGGAGACAGGACGGGACGGTCTGGTATCCGGCTTTGTCACCGGACCGAGCGTTCCGTCCTGCACCCCGGCGGCCGTCGCCAGAGCCGAACGCTGCGCCGCGGGCGATCCGCTGGTTCGGCCAGGACCGGAGCGGTGCTGCGGCCGGCTGCTCCGGCGCGGGTTGCGGTGGCGGTCCGCGGGGGCGGGAGAGGTGCGCGGAACAGGAAGGAGAGGGATTGCGACGAGGGGCGAGCGGCGTCAGGCAGATCCCATGGTGGTAGGAAAATTGCGTTGGAGGGGGTTTGCTCATATCCTACAAAGGTACTATGCAGCTGTTTTTTTGTGAGCCTTCCACCCGCTGCCGGAGCGCAGGATGAAATCGACCCTCAAGCAGGCGGTTCGCCGTTTCACTTTTCTCTACCACTGGGGCAAGCACGCCAAGGTATTGCAGAAGAGCATCAAGACGCATCGGCGGAAGAGTCTGTTGGAGATTCTGCGCGAGGATCGGTTCATGACCATTCACGGGCTGCGGTTTCGCGATGGGTCGTTGCCGGAGCGCAAGAGCCGCGCGTTCGAGCTGCTGCTGGAGAAGCAGGAGCCGGTGCTGCGGGAGGGGGCGCGGATTGTTGGGCGACAGACGATCTTCAGTTTTCCCTATTATTTGAAGCCGGAGGAGTATTCGCACCTGCAGAGCACGGGCAATGTGACGCCGGATTATGCCAAGGTGTTGCGGCTCGGGCTGGCCGGGATCCGGGCCGAGGCGCAAGCGCGGCTGGCGGAAGGGGATGCGGCGTTGGCTCCGGAGGAGCGGGCGTTTTTGCGCGCGGTTCGGCACTCTCTGGATGCGGGGATGGCGTTTTCGCGCAGGTATGCGGCGGAGTTGCGGCGGCGCGCCGCGGCGGCGGATGGGGAGCGCGGGGAGGCGTTCGAGGAACTCGCGGCTCTGATGGAGCGGGTGCCCGCCGAGCCGGCGCGGAGTTTTCACGAGGCGGTGCAGAGTGTCTACTTCACCAATCTTCTGGTGTGGATGGAGGGGCACCATCTGATTGGACTGGGGCGGTTCGACCAGTATCTCTATCCCTATCTGGAGCGGGATCTGGAGCGGGGCGTGCTCTCGATGGAGGAGGCGAAACAGATTCTCATCGATTTCTGGCGGGCGGTGAACCAGGAATATGCGCGGCGCAGCAGTGTGCTCCCCGGCGATACTGGGCAGGCGATCGTGATCGGCGGGGTGGACGCGGCCGGGGAGGATGTCACCAATCCATTGAGCTACGGCCGCTGGATCCGAAGATCATTCTGCGGGTCCATGCCAAGACGCCGCCCGATCTTTTGCAGCGCTGTGTCGAGTTGGTGGGCAAGGGGATGGGCTATCCGCTTTTTGTCGGCGATGAGCTGAACATCAGCGGCATGCTGAACGATGGGTATTCGCTGGAGGATGCCCGGAACTACTGCACCAGCGCTTGTTGGGAGCCACTGGTGCCGGGGCTCTCGTTTGATCAGAACAACGTGGGCAGCGTGGTGTTTCTGCACGCGCTCGAGGCCGCGCTCAATCATGGGAAGTCGATCGCCGATGGGAGCCCCTTGGGGGCGGACTTCGGGGGGATCGAGGATTATGCGACCTACGATGAGCTGAAGGAGGCGGTGAAGAAGGAGATCTCGCTGCTGCTGCGCGATAAGGTGGAAGAGATCAACCGGTTCAATTTCGAGGTCTCGCCGTTCTTGAGCGCGGTGATGAGCGGCTGCATCGAGAGCGGCAAGGACATTTCGGACGGTGGCTGCAAATACAACAATTTCGGCTTTTTGAGCGCGTCGATCAGCAATACGGCCGATGCCCTCGCCGCCCTGCGCGAGAATGTTTACGAAGAACGGAGGGTCGCGCCGGCCGACGTGATTCCGATTCTGGCCGGGGATTTTGCCGGCCACCCCGAGTTGCATGCGCGCCTGCGCCACAAGGCGCCGAAGTTCGGCAACGATGACGACAGTGTCGACCTGATCGTCGCCGAGTTGGCGGATCACTACGCGGATGAGCTGGCGCGCCACCGGAACCGTTTTGGCGGTTCGCACCGGCCGGGGTTCGGCAGCGCCAGCATCTATATGGAGGGGTCGCGGGATACTTCTGCTTCGTTTGATGGAAGGCGGCGGGGCGAGTTTTTCGCCAGCAATTTCTCGCCCTCAATCGGCGCCGAGCGCAGCGGGCCGACGGCGGTGATCCGCTCGACGCTGAAGGTCAATCTGGAGCGGATCTACAACGGGACGGTGCTGGATGTGAAGCTCACCCCCGCGATCTTCAGCCGCAAGGAGAGTGTGGAGAAGATCGTGGCCCTGGTGAAGACTTTCTTTCAGCGCAAGGGGCAGCAGTTGCAGGTCAATGTGCTGGATACGGAGACGCTGAGGGACGCCCGCGCCCACCCGGAGAATTATCCCGATCTGATTGTGCGGGTGTGGGGCTTTTCCGCCTATTTTGTCGAGCTTCCGCCGGAATACCAGGATCATCTGATTTCGCGCGCCGAGTTGGCCCTGTGACCAGTTCTTCCGGAGTGGTCTTCGATATTCAGAAGTTCTCTCTGGATGACGGCCCGGGAATCCGCACCACGGTTTTTTTGAAGGGGTGCGCGCTGAACTGCCCCTGGTGCCACAATCCGGAGGGGCTGGAGTTGGCGCCGCAGTTGCTTTTGCGGGAGCAGCGCTGTGTGGCGGGGTGCAGTTGTTGCACACGGGTGTGCCCGGAGCGGCCGGCCGGCCGGGAGGAGGTTGTGGCCCGTTATGATTCCGATGCGTGCGCGGGCTGTGATGCCTGTGTCGATGCCTGCCCGTCGGGTGCGCTGGAGAAAGTGGGGGAGTACCGGAGCGTGGAGGAGGTGGTGGCGGAGGTGCTGCGGGATGCCGATTTCTTCGAGTCTTCCGCCGGCGGGGTCACCTTTTCCGGTGGCGAGCCGCTCTATCAGCCGAAGTTTCTGCGGGCTCTGGTGCGGGCGTTCCGAAGCCGGGGGGTGCATGTGGCGATCGAGACGAGTCTGGTGGGGCCGGCCGCTCTGGTGAGTGAGTTGTGTGCCGATGTCGATCTGTTTATTGTCGATGTCAAGGCGTGTGACGAAGATGTTCTGCGCCGCGGCCGGGGGCGGGACAAGGGCGAAGGCGAGAAAGAGGGCGAAAGAGGGGGCGGAGGCGAGAGGCTGTGGCGCATGCTGCGGGAGAACCTGCGGGTGATCGCGGGGTCGGAGAGCGCGCTGTGGGTGCGGGTGCCGCTGGTTGCGGGCTATACCGACGGCGAGGAATCGATCCG
>JALXCG010000632.1 GCA_026991065.1 Gemmatimonadota bacterium
CACTACGATGTCGTCACCACCGTCTACAGCGGCACCCTGGCCCTGACCCGCAACCACTGGCAGAGCGCCGAGATTGTGCCCGGGAAGCCGTAGCCGAGCGTGCCGCCCGCCGGGGCTGATCCGGGCGCGCCACGAATGATCCGGAAGCGGCTCCGCCTCCGCGCAAGCTGCTTTCTGGGACCACGAGCGCGTTTCGGGCAGGCCCGGCGACGGTGACCGGACGCGGCTCCCGGCAGTTGGCGGGTTGCTGCCGGCGAAGACGCGGCGGCTGGGTGGAGCGCGGCGGAGGTGCTGCCGGCCAGAACGAATGGGATTGGGCGTGCGGGCAACGATTCGAAGCACGACCCCGGAGCGGTTCAGCCGAGCCTGGGGGGCTGCTCCTCGCTTTTCCCGCGCAGGCTCTGTTTTTTGTATTCGATGTGTGAGGCTTGACCATACTCGGCGTGGTAATGCATGGCGGTGGAGCGGATCTGGATCTCCAGAATCTGCCCGGTGTGATCCCTGACACAGGTGTGAAGGCTCTGGTAGCCGTTTGGCTTGGGGTTTGCGATGTAGTCCTTGAATCGGCCCACAACCGGCTGAAAACACTCGTGCGCCACCCCAAGAACCCAGTAACAGTCGGCTTCGGTCGGCACCACCACCCGCAGCGCGAAGAGATCGTGCACCTGGGGCAGAGCCAGGTTTTTCGCACCCATTTTTTTCCACACACCGGCGGTGTGCTTGAGGCGACGTTCCAGACTTTGAACCGGAATGAGTTGCCGATCGAGTGCCGCCTGGAAAGAGCTGTGGCACTCCTCGAACCAGTTTCTGCGACTCGCGGTAAACTCTTTGAGTTTCTCCTCCAGGCGCCCGAACTCCCGCGGCTCCAGAATTCTTAGAGCAGCGTCCTCCAGCCTGGATTTGAGGGCCTGGTTCCCCAGCGCTTCAGCTTCCGGCGCCAGGTTTTCGATCGTGTCCCGGGCCAACGACCGGATTCCGGAATCGTGTGGCGACGCCTCTTCGAGTTCCCGACACTTTTGCCGGAGGAACTCCTCCCGGACGGGGTCGAAGGCCACCACGACCGGTTCCGCGATATCTGTTCCATCCGTTTCCGGTGGCCCGACCGCCGTGGGCCGGCGGGGTTGCAGCGCGGCGACAGAAGCCCGGTGTTCAGCGTCCAGGAACTGCTGCACAGTTTTTTGGAGTTCTTTGCCCATGCTCCAGAAGCGCCAGTTGATCCATTGGATTTCCCACGCCCCGCCCACGTTTTCCGCTTCGTCCCAATAGCCCATCTCCATCTTCTGGATGCCCGCCCTGAGCCTTTCCAGTGGCGCGGTAACCAGTCGGCGGATGGTGAGCCGCAGCACCAAAAGAACCGCCACCGCCGTGGCGAGCATGTGCAGACTCCAGCGCCGCCACCGGGCGTTCACCGCACGCCGGAACCCGGCCCTCTCTTCATAGATGCCCAGACGGCCGTTGCCGCCGGCGAAAGACGGTCCGGAGACCGGAACTTCGGCATGGAACCAATCTCTCCCCGACCGATCGGCGGGCGGCGCGGTCTCCGCGATCACTTCGCCATTCCCATCCCACAGCACCATCTCGTGCCGATTGTCGCCGTGGACGTAGGCGTGGTGAAAATCGAAGAGCAGGCTCACCGCTTCCTCCATGTCGGCGGCGCCGCGAAGCGATGCTTGCAGCGGCAGCACCGATCTGGCCAGGCTGGTCCGGATTCCCTCCTCCCGGCTTCTGGTCTCGAGGATCTCCTCGGGAACCGTGAGCAGCCCCATTACCAGCGCGACCGTTATGGCGGCGTAGATGGCCAGGCGCCGGTCCAGAGAGATCCCCGGGCGGGGGCGATGCGCCTCGGCGCGCTCGGCCAGGACGCCCTCCGCCGTGTTTTTTACCTTCGCACTGGAACTCATGTCACCTCGTGTTCTGGTTGATGGGGTCATTGCCGGATCAGGCGGCGGCGTTTCATCTGCGGCGCGCCGACAATCAGATTCGCAGACCACGCAGGCGCAGCGCGTTGCCGATCACCGATACCGAACTGAAGCTCATCGCGGCGGCGGCAATCATGGGCGAGAGCAGTATGCCCCACAGAGGATACAGGGCGCCGCTGGCAACCACAATTCCCACCGCGTTGTACGCAAAGGCCCAAAACAGATTCTGGTGGATGTTGTTCATGGTGGCCCGGGAGAGCCGGCGGGCCTTGACAATGCCGTTCAGATCCCCTTTGATCAGGGTGACGCCCGCGCTCTCCATGGCAACATCGGTTCCCGTACCCATGGCGATCCCCACCTGTGCCTGAGCCAGGGCGGGCGCATCATTGATGCCGTCTCCGGCCATCGCCACTGTGTGGCCGGCAGCCTGCAGCCGTGACACCTCGGCCGCCTTCTGGTCCGGCAGAACATCGGCGATCACCTGATCGATTCCAAGCTCCGAGGCCACCGCCGCGGCCGTGGTCTTGCTGTCTCCGGTCAACATCACAATTCGCAGCCCCTCTTTGTGCAGGGCAGCGATCGCCGCGGGGGTCGACTCCTTGATCGGGTCGGCGACAGCAACCAGGCCCGCAGGACGACCGTCGATCGCTACCATGATCGCGGTTCTTCCCTGGCGCCGCAGCATTTCGGCTTGCTGCACCAATCCGTTTACTTCGATGCCGCGCTCGGCCAAGAGTTTTTGGTTACCGATGGTGACCAGACGATCGGCAACTGTGCCGGTTACCCCCTTACCGGTGTGCGACTGGAACTCGGAGACCGGCAGAAGCGCGAGGTTGCGCTGCCGCAGTCCCGCAACAATCGCCTCTGCCAAGGGGTGCTCACTGGCGGCCTCCAGGCTGCCGACCAGTTGTAGGAGTTCATCTTCCGGAAGATCGCCGAGAGCAACGATGGTTGACAGCTCCGGGGTTCCGGCGGTCAGCGTTCCGGTCTTGTCTACCACCAGCGTATCGACTTTGCGCATGATCTCGATCGCTTCAGCATTGCGAAAAAGAACACCGGCTTGTGCCCCCTTTCCGCTGGCGACCATGATCGACATCGGCGTGGCCAGACCGAGGGCGCAGGGACAAGCGATGATCAGAACCGCCACCGCATTGACCAGTGCGTAGGCCATGCGCGGACTCGGCCCCCAGAGGTTCCAGGCGATAAAGGTCAGGATGGCAATGCCGATCACAGCGGGAACAAAATAGCCGGAAACGGTGTCAGCGACCTTTTGGATCGGAGCGCGACTGCGCTGCGCGTCGGCCACCATGCGAACGATTCGAGCCAGAAGAGTGTCACTCCCGATTCTATCGGCGCGAATGATCAACGCGCCGGTGCGATTGAGCGTTGCTCCGACCACTCTGTCGCCCACGGTCTTCTCTACTGGCAGAGGCTCGCCGCTGATCATCGATTCATCCACCGAGGTCGTTCCCTGCACCACTTCGCCATCCACCGGAATCTTCTCGCCGGGGCGCACCCGCAGCAGGTCTCCGACCTCGATCCGGGCGATCTCCACATCCTCTTCGCCGCCGTCGGGAGTCAGGCGTCGCGCTCTCTTGGGTGCCAGGTCGAGCAGGCTCTTGATTGCGGTCCCGGTTTGGCTGCGGGCTTTTAGCTCCAGCACTTGGCCCAGCAGCACCAGTGTTACAATCACCGCTGCGGCCTCGAAATAGACCGCTACAGTTCCGGATGGGGAGCGGAACGAGGCGGGGAAGATCCCCGGCGCGAGGGCGGCGATCACGCTGTAAAGAAATGTCACCGAAGTGCCAAGACCGATCAGGGTAAACATGTTGAGCGAGCGATTGACCAGCGACTGCCAACCGCGCACAAAAAAAGGCCACCCGCCCCACAGAACCACCGGCGCGGCCAGCAACAGTTGCAGCAGAACAAGGGATCGCGCCCCCACGCCCAGGGCTTCTCCACCGCCCGGCGCCAATTCACTCATCGCCAGGAGAAAGAGCGGAACGGTCAAAAGGGTGCTGACCTGGAAACGGCGCAACATGCTGCGGTATTCCGCTGTGGCGGCGGTGGATTCAGGGCCCTCCTCCGCGGCCGGCGGAATGCCGGCGGCAGGTTCCAGCGCCATGCCGCATTTCGGACAGTTGCCGGGCGCGCTGCGTTGAATATCGGGATGCATCGGGCAGGTGTAGACGGCCATGGTTGCCTCCTTGGCGGGTGGGTGGCTCACCCGAACTCCGAACGCAGGATGCATTCCAGTTGCCATTGTGGTGTCTAGGAGCGTGTCGCGCATTGTCTTCACGTCGCCCCGCACTCGTTCCTGCTCCGATCTCTGCGTTGCTAAGTCCTTGAAAGGCAACCAGCCTTCCTGCGGACTCAGCGCCTTGATCTCGAAACAGGCCCGAATACGGGGCTCGA
>JALXCG010000633.1 GCA_026991065.1 Gemmatimonadota bacterium
GCGTGGCGGAGCGCCGGGCGCAACTCATCGCCGCCGCACCTTCGCCCCCTCACGTTCCGACCGCGCGCCCCCCGCCCGCTCCTTCTCCCGCAGCGGCAGATGCTGATAGAGCAACCCATCGCCAAAACCGAGTCGCCGGTAGTAAGCCCGCGTCCCGACCGCCGAAATCACGCTCAGCCGCTCATATCCCGCCGCCCGCGCCAACCCGATCGCCCAATCGATCAGCGATCGCCCCAGCCCGATATGCTGCGCATGCGTCGGCAGCGCCGCATCGCCCGGCGCCGGATCCAGCGGCCCCTCCGCCTCGCTGCTCCCCCCGAGCCCGGCAACCGCCCCATACACATGCACCTCGCGAATCAGCGCCGTCCGCCCCGCCAACTCCGCCGGCGCCGAAATCACCCCCACCGCGCCACTCTTGCCGATCGCCGGATCCGCCGCCGCCGCCGTAGCGATCGGCTTAGGCAGCGACAGCCGCAAAAACGCCAAAAGCCGATTCCCCGGCCCCACCCACTGCAGAAAACACTCCTCGCCGGTCGCCACCGAATAACGCACACAGGCGCGCCGCATCCGCTCCGGCTCCACCCGCCCCCCGCGAATCTCCCGCGCCCGAATATCCTTCCCGTGCAGCCCATGCCGCGCCAGATCCTCGGTCACCAACTGCCGCAGATTGGTGATCCGACTCCCCGCCACAATCTCCTGCCCGGGAATATCCCGAATCACCCGCGACAACCGGCAATACTCCGGTGTCTTCAGCAGCGCGTGACCGATCACCTGCAGCAACTCCTTCTGCGTGTAGGGGTTCCACCGCCCCGCCTGATAGTCCCGCATCAACTCCGTCCCCGCGATCAGCGAGCAGGGATAAACCTTCAACTCATCCGGCCGGAACGCCGGATCACTGAAAAGCCGGTCGAAATCGGCGCAATCCGCCGCCGGCGTCGACCCCTTCAGATTCGGCATCCAGTGCAGATGAATCTTGAACCCGGCGCGCCGCAACCGCCCCACCGCCAGCCGTGTCTCCGCCAGCGTATGCCCGCGCCGATTCAGCGCCAGCACCCGGTCATCCAGACTCTGCACCCCAATCTGCACCTTGGTCGCCCCGAGCCGCCGCAGCCGCACCACCTCCGCCGGATTCACACAATCCGGCCGCGTCTCCAGCACCAGCCCGACCGCCCGGCACGCCGCCTCCTCATTCAGCGCCTGCGCCTTGGCCAGGCGCGCCCACTCCCGCTCCACCACCGCTTCCGGCCGCGCCTCCGGCATGGCGATCGCTTCCGGCGCCTCCAGCTCCTTGAACCCCGCCTCCGCCACCTGATTCAGCGCCTGAAAAAGCCGCCGCACGAACCACACCTGGTAGGCCAATGGATACGCCGAAAAAGTCCCCCCCAGCACCAGCAGCTCGATCTTGTCGACATTGTGCCCCAGATTGTGCAGCGACGCGATCCGGTTCCAGGCCTGCACAAACGGATCAAAACGGCTCTGCTCGGCCCGCTGCGCCCCCGGCTCGCTGGCGATATAACTCTTCGGCATCCCCAGCTCTGCCGGGCAAAAGATGCAGCTCCCCGGGCAGGGATGCGGCGCGGTCAGCACCGTCACCGGCGCCACCCCACTCAAGGTTCGCACCGGCTTGCGCCGGATTCGCGCCGCGAACTCCTCTTCACTCAGCGCAAACCGCCTCTCCCTCGCGAACGCCCGATAACCCGCCATCAGATCCGCGCTGGAAAAGAACCCCCGCCCATTCTTCGGAAACTCCCGCAGCACCGCGGCGATCGCCTTGCGATCCGGACTCGGCAGCGCACAGATCCGCTCCACCGCCGCCGCCAGCAGCCGCTCATGATCGAACGGATCGATCGCCTTCCAGGAGTGCGCAGAATCAGCCATCTTGCAGCACAGACTAGCCTCACTTGGCGCTCCATGCCTTAGAAAAAATTCCTACCTTTGGGGGAGGTGCACCGCTCCCGCGCCTCCCGAATCCGCCAGCACCCCGCCGGCAGCAAATCGCCCCGTCTGAACCTCCCGTCCGGGGCGACTGTCGCCGCGGATTGCCCGGCCGCCCGCCTTCGCAGGCCCGGGGCCCGCCGCACCACGAGCAAGGGGGGTCCGCCGCGGCTGCGTGGCTTCGACCGGAGCCCTCGCGGCAGCCGGATCGGATCAGGCCCTTTGCACGCTCCGCGGCGGCGCCTGCTTCGCCACCGGAGTCGCCACCACCAACCGCAGCACTCCGGGCGCGCGTTCGTCGTTGCTCGTCGATTGCCACAGTGCGTTGTGCAGCAGGCAGACAAATGGATTGAGTTCCGGAACGTGAAGTGGCGCGGGTGGCGCTTCCGCACCTCGACCCTTGCCCGGTGTGATGGCCCAGTCGAGGCAGGCGCGGGCATGAGCCCGCAGCTCCGAAGCTTCGCCGGGCTGACCGCGACGCTCCGCTTCACGCGCGTCCGCAATTGCCAGCAACCCATCGAGCAGGCGGGCCACAGTGGGCGAGCCGGCGGTCTCCGCGGCCGACCATTGGCGCGCCTTTTCCCGTTGACCACAGCCCGCCGCGGCCACTGCCCGCAGTAACGCGGCGCTGCGTGGCGGCCCCGCGGGCGGCGCTGGTGCCGACCCGTGGCGCAGCACCTTTTCGCAGTGGCGCCAAGCTCGGCGCGGTCGGTTGCCGAGTAGATTCGCCAGAATCAACCGCTCGCGCGCGGTGTGCTCGAAAGAGGGGATTCGCACCAGCTCCGGGTCGCGGAGCACGCGGCGGGCCAAGACCGCCGCCTTCCCGAGCTGCCCCTGCCGCAGAGCCAGATCCGCTTCCGCGATGCCGATCAGCATGGTCGGGCCGGGGGGCGGCAGCTGGGCCGAAACCCCGCGGGCACCGGCGAGTGCTTGCGCGGCCTCTTGTAGCTGCCCGGCATAGGTCCGGGCACGCGCCAGATTGACATAGGCGTAGACCAGCATCGGCGACGGCCCCATACCCTTGAGGCCCGGCAACGCCAGGTGCAGGCGCTCCCCCGCTCGCTCCACATACCCTTTGGCGAGCAGCATCACCCCGAGATTCACCCGGTACTCCGCCGAGCGCAGAATCGAGCCGGCGCGGTCAAAGCGCTCAATCGCCTCTTCCCAATGGGCCACGCCGCGGTCTGCTTCGCCCTGGGCGCCAGCCGCTTTGGCCATCACACTCAGTGCCTGCCCCATCAGCTCCTCGGAATCCAGAGCCTGCGCCCTGCGCAGGCTGCTCTGGGCCAACTCCATGGCTTGTTGCGGCTTTCGGAAGCGCAGCCGGCATTCTGCTTGAAACAGCGTTACCCAGATTCCACGCTTGGGGTTGCGGCAAGCGCCGGCCAGACGCGCTGCGCGCGCAAGCTTTTTCTCCGCCTCCTCCGGGCGCATGTGGAGCAGGTCATCCTTGGCCTGGCCGGTCAAGGCATTGACTTCGGCATCCGGGTCTTGTGCCTGGATCGCCAGTTCCAGCGCGCGCTCCAGTAGTTGAGCACGGCTCTGCCACGCTCCCGAGAGCGAATGCATGACCGCCACTTCCCAGCAGAAGTTCGAGGCCGACCCCGGCTCGGTCACCGCCAGGCGATCGATCGCGGCAAGCGCATTTTCCCGCTCATCCCGCAGTGTCGCCCAGACGTGCAGCGCCTCCGGCCCGCCGAGCTTTCGTACACCGCGGTAGTAGAAGTCGCGGAACCAGCGGGCGTGGCGTTCAGCAACGCCCTTCTGCGGCATGCGGCGAGAGACAAACTCGCGCACAATCTCGTAGAGAAAGACCCGTCGCTCCGCGTTGGGCGTGGTTGCACGGGTGAAGATCAACGACTTTCGTTCCAGCAGTAGCAGACCGGTCTCCACCGCGGGTGCGCCCGCCAGGTCGTGGATGCGAACTATCCCCACAATGCTTTCGATCGTTGCACCGCCGCGAAAAACGGCGAGCTGAGCGAGCAGCGATTGCTCCCACGGCTGCAGCAGATCCCACGACATCTGCAGCGATGCCTCCATCTCCTGCCCCAGTGGCGCGCCGCTCTGCTCCAGCGCCGATGCGCTGGAGCGCAGGAGTTGGAGAAGCTTGCGGGGTGATTGGATCGCCGCGCGTCCGGCGCAGAGTTCGATCGCCAGAGGCAGGCGATCAACGGCCTCCAACAACTGCCGCACCTCGGCCGGCTCCTGTTGCGCCACGCCCCAGTCCTCTGCCGCTGCCTCGCTGCGGTGTGCGTAGAGGTGCAACGCCGACTCCATGGAGAGTGGCCCCAAATAGAGCACCACTTCGGCAGCCAGGCGCAGGCGCTCGCGAGAGGTGACCAGAAAGAGGGTGTTGGGCGCGCGGGCGGCCCACTGGGCAACCCAATCGGC
>JALXCG010000634.1:0-341 GCA_026991065.1 Gemmatimonadota bacterium
TCGCGATTTTGAGGCACTCTCCGGTCGCTTGGCGGAGATGCCGGAGTTGCTCGAAGCACTGCGCACGGAGCCCGCCTGAACAGCGGCGTCACCAATTCACCCCGGCGCCGGCGGCCGCCGCGGCGCGCCCTCCGGGTCGCGGAGCTGCCGCGGCGGCTGAATCTGCGCGTCACCGACCGCTGCGATCGCCACTGCCTGATGTGTGGCCAGGCGGCGCGGCGGCGGGCTACGACCGCCGGCTCCGGTGGTGCTGTGCCGGCATCCCGGCGCAGTGAGTTCGTGCCGGCGCAACTGGAGCGCTATCTGCGCGGGGTCTCGGCGGAGGGCGCGGCCGGTGAGGC
>JALXCG010000634.1:351-4309 GCA_026991065.1 Gemmatimonadota bacterium
ATGTAGGCCTCCGCCGGGTCGCTGGAGGCCTACATATGGGGCGGCGAACCGCTCCTGCGGCGGGAGTTGCCGCGGATCGTCGCGCTGCTGCGGGCGAAGGGGTTCCGCATCCTCGTCAATACTGCCGGTGGCCTGCTCGAAGCGCGTGCCGCGGAACTGGCCGAGGTGGATGAGTGGATCCTCTCCATCGATGGCCCGGCGGCGATCCACGACACGATTCGCGGCGAACCCGGCCTCCACCAGCGCGTACTGCGCGGGGTGCGGGCTCTGCGCCGGCGGAGCAATGCCCCTTGCCAGGTGAACTTCACCATCAGCGAGCACAACTTCGCCCACCTGGCCGCGTTTGCCGCCGAATTCGCCGCTGCTCCATTCACCACTCTCACTCTGCAGTTGCCCACGTTCGCCACCGCCCATTCCGGCGCTCTCTTCGACGCCGCCGTCGAGCGTCACTGCGCCGCCGAGCGGCGTCCCGCCGGGGCCCCGAGCTGGCGCCATTTTCAACGCTCCTACGCCGCCATCGACTGCGCCGAACTGGCGCGGCAGATCAACCAGGCTTACGAACTCCTCGGTGAGCGCCTGCGGATGATCCCCTATCGCTTGCGGGATGCCGGCGCTCTGCGGCGCTATTTCGCCGACCCGCTGGATGTGGTGAGTCGCAAACGCGGCCGTTGCCTGGCTCTCGGCAACGAGATCTCGGTGGAGCCGGACGGCACCATCGTCGGTTGTCCCGATTTTCCCGATGTTGTACTCGGGCGGCTGGAGGACGCGGTCTGGCCCTACCCCTGGCGCGGCCCCGGGATCCGCAGGTTGCGCCGGGCGTATGTCGAAGATGGGCTCGGTGTCTGTGCCCGTTGCTGTCGCTATTTCTGAGCTGGCCCAGGAAACCCGCGAATCGTACCCGGCCGGGCCGGGTCGGTGGTAAAGTGGCATTCCGAAAGCCCACCCTCCCCCTTTCTAATGCGCATCGCCACAGAGAAAACCCATGGCCAAGATGAAACGCCCGCCGGGGGCCCGGCTCTTTGAATTCAATGATGAACGCGCCGCCATCATCGCTGAAGTGGAGCGCCGCGTCATGCGCTCGGTCTCGGAAGCCGATGACCGCGGTACGCTGGAATACCTGCTCAATGACGCGGTTTTTCACGAGGTCGCGCGTTATGAGAAGGTGAAGACGCGGCAGGGGCGCCGACAGCTTGCGCGCTGGCTGGCGGTGCGGCGGCAACTGCCGAAACGCGATCGCAACTGGATCGAGAACCAGGTATGGAGCCTCATCCGCTACCACGCCAACGACATTGCCGGAAACTTCAATCCCCGCGTCTACTCGTTCGCCTCCCGCATTCTCCCCTTCATCCTGGCCAGTCTGCTCAACGCCGGCCGGATCGATCGCAAGCTGCGCATGTTCCGCGGTCTGCGCGACCACGCCAGCATCGGCGGCGATATCGACCGGCTGCGCTCCCTGGCGGACAAATCGGTCCTGATCCACCTTCCCACGCACTCCTCCAACCTCGACAGCTTGGTGGTGGGCTGGGCGCTCTACGATCTGGGGCTGCCGCCGGTCACCTATGGCGCCGGGAAGAACCTCTTCAGCAATCCGGTTTTCACCTTCTTCATGCAGAACCTCGGCGCCTACCGGGTCGATCGGAGGCTGCGTTTCAAACTCTACAACGCGACCCTCAAAGCCTATTCCCAGGTGCTGCTGGAGCGCGGTTTTCACTCTCTCTTTTTCCCCGGCGGCACCCGCTCGCGGGACAATCGCATTGAGACCCATCTCAAGCTCGGCCTTCTGGGGACCGCTTTCCCGGCCCAGGTGGCGCGCCTGCGGCGCAATCTGCCGGGGGCGCCGATCGTCATCGTTCCCACCACCCTGAACTACGCCCTGGTCCTGGAAGCGGAGTCGCTCATCAACGACTATCTCTCCCGGGAGGGGCGCGAGCACTTCATCCTCACGGATGATGAATCGTCGCGCCTCGGCGAGATCACCTCCTTCCTGTTTCATCTGCTGCGGGTCGACTCCAGCTTTCACCTGCAATTCGGGACCCCCACCGACCTCTTCGGCAACGAAGTGGATGCCAACGGAATCCCGCGCGATCCGCGCGGCCGCCCGGTCGACCTGGCCAGCTATTTCCGGGTCCGCGGAGAGCTGCGCGAGGATCCGGTGCGCGACCGTGAATACACCCGGCTCCTGGGTGAGCGGCTGTCTCAGACCTACCACCGCGACAACACCATCCTCCCCACGCATGTGGTTGCCCGCTGCCTCTTCAAACGCGTGCGGGCCCGCTTTGCCGATGAAGACCCCTTCCGCTTCCTGCGCCGCGACGGCACACTCTCGGTGGCGCGGGCGCGGCTGGAAGAGGATGTCGACCGGATGCGCGTCGTGCTGCGGGAGTTCCGCGATGAGGGGCGCTTGCGTCTCTTCGAGTTCACCGACCGGGCGTCGGCCGGAGAGCTGATCGAGACGGCGATCCGCATCTTCTCCAAGCATCACACCCGTCCGGCGATCCGCCGCGAAGGTGATCGCCTGGTGGCGGCCGACCTGCGGCTTCTGCTCTTCTACCAGAATCGCCTCGAGGGCTACCGTCTCGAGGAGTTCCTGCCCCGCATCGATGCGGAATCGGCCGGGGTGCTGGTGGGAGCGCCGAGCGATCTCGACGCGGCCATCGCCACGCGCGACATGCCACGCCGGCTGCGCAAGATCGCGCGCTCCGAAGAGGTCGGCGTGCCGACCGAAGAGGAGGTTCGCCGGCCGAAGCTCGCGGTGGTCGGCAAGAGAGCAGGCTCCGGTGCCGCCGATGGCGGCGCGGTGCCGGAAAGGGCGGAAGTCGGGACGGAAGGGGAAGCAACCGAATGAGCGCTAAGGTTGGAATCATTGGCGGCGGGTCATGGGGCACAACCCTGGCTCATTTGGCGGGCGTCGCGGGCAGCGAGGTCCATCTTTGGGTGCGGCGGCCGGAGATCCGCGACCTGATCAACTCCACCCATCGCTCGCCGGACTACACCGGTGAGACAGCGCTTCATCCGGCAGTCGTCGCTACCACCGACCTCAGCAAGATGGGCGAGTGCCCCCTGCTTCTGGTGGTGATTCCATCACAGGCGTTCCGCGGCGTGGTGCGGGAGTTGGGCGACCACATCGACGGTGGGCACCTGGTTCTGCATGCCACCAAGGGGCTGGAGCGTGGCACCAACCTGCGCATGAGCGAAGTTCTGATGGAGGAGACCTGCGCGCGCAAGATCGGCGTGCTCGCCGGTCCCAATCTTTCGGCCGAGATCCTGGCCGGAGAACCGGCGGCCACGGTGGTTGCCTCCCGTTTCAGCGAGGTGATCGAGAGTGCGCGCGAGGCGCTGGGCTCCTCGCAGTTCCGTGTCTATGGCAACCGCGATGTCGCGGGGGTGGAGATCGCCGGCGCGCTGAAGAACGTGATCGCGCTCGCCTCCGGTTTTGTCGAGGGGCGCGGCCTTGGTTTCAACACCCGGGCGGCGCTCCTGACCCGCGGCATGGCGGAGATGGCCCGCCTCGGCGAGGAACTGGGCGGTGTCAAGACCACTTTCGCCGGGCTCTCCGGTATCGGCGATCTGATTGCGACCTGCTCTACTCCCAAGAGTCGCAACTTCACTGTTGGCTATGAGCTGGGGCGAGGGCGAGCACTGAATGAGATCCTGGAATCCCTGGGGCACGTAGCGGAAGGGGTCCACACCACCCGCGTGATCCATGCGTTCGCCACCCGCCGCGGCATCGAAGCACCCATCACGTCGGCGGTCTCCGCGGTTCTGGATGGCAAGATCTCCGCCGACGCGGTGATTCCCGCCCTGATGACGCGAACCGTCGGCATGGAATAAGCGCCCGCTTCGCGGAGTCGCTCTTCCACTGGAACTTCTGTTGGAGATCGCTGTATTGCTCTCTGTTGTGGCGCGCTCCCCGGGCGGCGGTCGTTGCATGGCGGCCATTTCGGGGCTACCCTGCCAA
>JALXCG010000635.1 GCA_026991065.1 Gemmatimonadota bacterium
CCCCAGGGGCAGCCCCAGCCCCAGCGCACAGGGGCAGGTCACCACCAGTACCGCGACCGCGCGCTCAACTCCACTGAACAGATCGGTCCGCAGACCGAGAAAAAACGCCGCAGCGGCAGCCAGCAGAACTACCGCCACGTAGACCGAAGCCACTCGTTCCCACCAGACTTTGCTGCGATCTTCAGAGGTTTCGCGCGCACTGCCGGAACCTGTCTCATCGGCGCGAATCAGTTCATTGAGGCGGGATCCGGAGAAGTCTTCACTGGCGGTCAGGCGGAACCCCTGATTGCCGGCGTTGAACGCCCCGGCAGGAATCATCGTCCCGGCAGTTGCAGTCATCGAGTGGGGCTCGCCGGTAATCCAGTCCAGCGATATCAGAGCGTCGGCCCGCATCACCACCCCCTCCACCGGGACCAAGTCTCCGGGGGCGATCCACAACTCATCGTGCGCCTGCACCTCCGCCGCCGGAATCGAGCGCGGGATGCCATCCTCGAAGCGCCGGGTAAAGAGGTCGGAGACGCCACCGGACCGGAGCAGCGCATTGCGGTTCCGCTCCACAACTCGCTCCTGCAGGAACCGACCGACAAGCATGAGCAGGATGAAGATTGTCAACGTGTCGAAATAGGCCGCGCGCGGACCGACACTGAAATGCGCCCACACCGAACCGGCATACGCGAGGATGATGCCGAGAGCAATCGGCAGATCCAGATGAATCAGGCGCCGCCGCAGGCCGCGCCAGGCCGCACCGATGAACGGCTGCCCTCCAACCACCAGCGCCACCGTCGCCAACACCAGATTCAGGTTCCCGAGCAGGTTGAAAATCACCGGTTCGTCGGGCGCCAACCCCAGGTAGTAAGTGATGCTGAACATCATCACATTGGCGGCCACCGCCGCACAGATGCCAATGCGGACCAAGAGACTGCGGGAGGCCCGCGGCGACTCCTTGCGCGCCGGACCGAACCGGTAGCCGAAATTCTCCACCTCCCGCAGAAACTCCACCAACTCCCCGCGGGCGCAGTCCCAAAGAATGTCCACGCTGCCGATCGCCGGGTTGATGCGCAACTCCACCGCCCCCTCGTGGCGCTGAAAGAGCTTCTCCAGCAACCAGACACAAGCGGCGCAGTGGATCCCCTGAATATCGAGTTGCACGCGCCGGACCGTCGATTCACCGAGGGCGGGAGCCGCATCCAGCAGATCATCCAACCAGCCAAAAGTGTTGGTGCGCAGATCCGCCGGAGGCGCAGTTTCGCCGCGGCGCAGGTCGTAGTAACGCTCCAGCCCCTCGTCGTGAATCAGGCCATAGACCGCTCGGCAACCATGACAGCAGAAAGGCCCATCCTCCACGCGCCAATGCGGCCCCAGCGGCAGCCCACAATGCGCACACTCACGGGGGCGGGACTCCATACCCGAATCCGAGCCAATCCCGCTTGCCGCGGCCCCGTCTCCCGCGGAGAAACCGGAGGCGGCCATTGCGAGTGTCATTGGCCTGCCGCAGCCTGCCCCTCGCTCACGTAGTTCCGGCTGTCCGAATCAAACCGCAGCGAGGAATAATCATAGATCCGGTCTGCGCGGGGTACTTCATTCCACTCCCCGGTGGTCGCACCCCATGGATTGGACGGTGCAACCTCCCCACTCCACAAAGAGGCAGCCAGATTCCAGATCACCACCAAAATCCCGAAGAAAAGCAGCGCAACGCCGGACGAGGTAGCCACTTCGAGGGTCGAGGCGTAGAAACCGGTCGCCTGGGAGAACGCCGACAGCCCTTGGCTGCCGATAATGAGACGCGGCAGAAAGGCGAGCAGAAACCCGGCAAATAGGAGCGCGGCGCCCAGTCGCCCCAACACTTCCCCGGCGATCCGGCCATAGAGGCGTGGCCACCAATAGTAGAGCCCGGTCGTCAATCCGGCGAGTGCGCCGCCCCCCAGCACGAGATGTAGATACCCCGCCGCGAAACTGGACCCTGCCAGATAGGAGCCGGTGGAGAGTGTGCTCAGAAAAAGTCCGCTCATCCCACCGATCGTCACCACCAGAACAAAATTGAGCGCGTGCAGCAGTGGTGTGGTGATACGGATCGCCGCCTGGTGCAGGGTGGCAATCGCGTTGTAGAGCAGAATCGCCGCCGGCACCAGGGCCAGCAGGCGCAACCCACTCTGCGCCACACTGAAGGCCACCGACTGGCCGGTTGCGGCGCTGTCCACGCCGCCGCCGGCCAGGGCCAACGCCGCCAACAGGCCGAAGGCGATGGGGTTGGAGACACCCCCTTCCGGTGCCTTGCGCGCGAATGTCGCCAGCACCTCGCCGACAATCCCCATTGCCGGCAACAGAACCACCGCCACGCCGGCGCGCAGCATGAAGCTGAAAAGATGCTCATAGGTCAGTGGACCAATGCCACCGGAGCCGAAAACCTGACCGGCGCTGAGTTGATCCAGCAAAAGAGTGAGTCCGAGAGTGGCAACCACGACACCAACGATCCACTGCACTGCAGCCCCCGCGGTCAACCCCCAAACGACCACCGGCTGGTCCCGCCAGCGACGCGCTCCTCCACCCCCCAGGACGGTCGCCAGAATATTCAGCGCCACCGCGGCCAGCGCCAAACCCACCGCGTGCAGCCCGGCTGCCGCGGCGGCGACCGGCCAACCGGCGCTCTCCACCGCCGCCGGTTCGAGTCGCCAACCCACATCGGCCATTCCGCCAAGAAGACTGCAGAGGAGCAACACAGCGCCGACCAGATGGATCTGCCACGCCAATCGATTGAGCTTGGGATAGGCCAACTCCGCCCGCCCCAGCGCGCCCGGCAACACCAGACTCCCAAATACCGCCGGCAACACCGGCAGAGCAAAGAGGAAAATCATGACCAGCGCATGGGCCGTAGTCACGGCACCAAAAGCACTCGCTCCCAGCAGTTCCTTGCCCGGTGCGGCCAGATCCGCGCGCAACAGCGCCGCGTAGGTCACTCCCAACAGCAGTGCGCCGAGCGCCAGAAATAGATGTGCACGCGCGATCCGCCGATGATCGGTCGTCGTCAGCCAAGAGCCCGAGTCCGACGCCGCCGTGTGCGGCGATGTTGACGTTGCCGAAGCCATGCTAGCGTGTCTCCCGCGCATCGCTGATGCTCTGGAAATACTGGAAGATCGCGTCGATCTCCGCGTCGCGAATCTTGCCCTGGAAAGAGGGCATGATCGGTGGGAACCCGGCCACAACCTGGCCAGCGGGTTCAAGGATCGACCGGCGGATGTAGTCGGCGTCCACTACGACCGTGGTGCCGTCGGTCAGCGTCTCCTGGCGGCCCACCACCCCAAGAAAACTGGGACCGGTCAGCTTGGAGCCATCCACCGAGTGACAGGCCAAACAGCCGTTGCGTTCAACCAACACGCGCCCCGCCTCAACCGGCGGCATCGAGAGCAGAATGTCCGTCTGAGAAGCCAGCCAGGTAGTAAAGCCATCCGCTTCATGGACCACGGCCCAGGACTGCAGCCCCGCCGTTCCCGCGGCCCGGGCACGCTCGCCAACAATGAAATGGCGCCCAGGCTCGCGGGCATCAATCCAAGTAGCCGCGGGCACACCCGGCAGCGCGACTTCGCGCAGACGAAAAGCGGGAACCACCAGGGTCACAGGCTCTGAATCCGCGTGCAGCACCAGGCGTGTCGGTTGCTCAACCGCGATGTGCAGCGTATCGGTCGTGACCTCGCCGGGATAGTGAAACTCCCACTGGCCCGCTTCCCCCACGGTCACATCGATCTGCTGGGTGCCGATCGGCGCGACCTGCTGGTCCAGATAAGCCCGTGCTCCTGCGCCAAAGAGGAGAACCGCCACAACCAGCGCCACCAGTCCGACCAGGGCCGCGTGCCACACGGAATTCGGACGATTGTCGCCAACCTGGTCCGGTGCCTTGCGCAGGTTGGCGAAAAGCAACAGATCAACCGCGAAAAGCACCAGGAAAAAAACCGAACCGGTCAGCAGCAGCAGAAACAGGAAGTGCGCGTCCACACGATCGGCGCGGGTGGTTGCGGCCACCGCCGGTAGCCAGGTCGAAGCCTGAGCGCCCGCCGCCAGCGGCAGAAGAGACATTGCGCGGATCACCCTCTTCACAGGGAACCTCCCTTGGAATTCTCGGCCACCACCAACTCCATGGCACGTTCAATCGGTAGCTGCACCCGCCCGGCAGCACGATCCGCCCAACCATAGCCATTGAGTAGCGCCCGCTGCTCGGCTCGATAGGCATCCACGGCCGGCAAAGAGGGGGCGAAAACCTTGCGCTGCTCCTCTTCGGCGAGACGCCGCTGAGTCCAGCTCTGGAGGAA
>JALXCG010000636.1 GCA_026991065.1 Gemmatimonadota bacterium
CTGGCGGATGTCTGGTCTTCTCCAGATGGGATCACCTGGACCCAACTCACTTCAAACGCTCCGTGGGGTGCGGGTGAGGTAGGCCGCCCGGTCGTACACAACGGCAAACTCTGGATGCTGGGAGGGCGCGAGACGACGGGAGCATGGTCAACCACTGATGGTGCAAACTGGATCCGGACGGGAACGATTTCCGCTGACCCATTGTTCCGCGCGGCAGCGGCAACCGACGGTGTCAATATGTTCCTAACGGCTGGCTCTGATCTTGCCGGAATCCGCCAAAACAAGACCTATCGATCTGCTGACGGCGTCACCTGGACGCTTGTCAGCACCGGCCCGTGGAGTCCGCGCGCGCAGCCAGGGCTGCTGCATTACAATGGGTTGCTGTGGATTTTGGGAGGGAACGACCAGCAATCTGGCAACCGCAACGATGTCTGGTACACCGATTGAACTACTCGGGACCTGCCATCGGGATTGGCCTCCTTGTCGGAGTCCGCTTCAACCTGCTCCGCGTCGACAGGATGCGGAGCAGGAAGGACTCGGAAGAATAGGGGAGAGGGGTTAGGCTTCTCTCCCGTATCGGCCATCCCCGGGCTCGGGTTGGCCTTGAGAGCCAGGCCGGGAGTCCGCTGTAAGGCAGGCTGTTCTCTAGGGACTCGGCAATGCCGAGGTCGGAACGGGGACGAAGAGCAGAGGAAGCGCGGACAATGCGCGACAGCTTCTAGGCGTCGTAAAAATACAGCTTCATGCGCTTGAAGAAATTGCGCTCGCCTTTGCAAACCCCGCGGGTGTCCTTGAGGAAGAAGTGGAAATCCAATAGATCATCGGAACAGATCTCGCGCTCCGGAGCGATCCGTGTTTGCAGCCACTCGGTTCTCTCTCTCAGGCGATTGGACAGCAGCGGATTCTCATCGGCGAAGAACGGCTCCCCCTCATCCTCATAGTCGTCGTCGAAATCATCGCCAAACTCTTCCGTCGCCTCCTCGAAGTCCAGCTCCTCGAAGAGGATCTCATCGATCACCTCATCATCGAGCTGCTCTTCATTCCACTCGTCCCAGTGTTCGTATTCGTGTTCCGCAAACATTGGCAGTCTCCGTTTGAGTTGCACTGCTCT
Source organism: Gemmatimonadota bacterium (assembly GCA_026991065.1). Classification (GTDB taxonomy): domain Bacteria; genus JALXCG01. The sequence goes on from JALXCG010000636.1 coordinate 1,112, forward strand.
GATCCGCAATTTCCATGCCCCCCGGGACAGGGTTGCGAGGCTCCGGCATAACGCTCTTCTGCACAGGGTGTTGAGGGAGCTGCGTGGAATTCCGCAGGGAGTCGGTTGGGGCAGAATCAATGGCAGAAGGCAAGGGTGCCATGCAATGTGCGAGGAGGGGAGGCGCGGTTTCGCGGTTCAGATCCTGCTCTTCCGGAGATCGGTTGCCGAGCCGCTTGGATCAGGAATCTCTGCGTTCACGCAGCAGGAGCAGTGCGCTGGGAGAAACCCAAAGCACGACCCACGCGAAGACCAGGACTGAGAGCGCAAGTGCTTCAGGGGGAGGAATTCCCACCAGGGGAAGCAAGGTCAGGTAAGCGTTTTCGCGCAGACCCAGGCCGCCGCCGATCGTGAACGGCAGGGCCGTGATGGCGTTGGTGGCCGGGATCACAACAAGAGCCTGGCGAATTCCCAGGAAGTGCCCAAAAGCGCCCGCCATGACCGCGACCTCCAATACTCTCAGAAGCTGCATCAGGAGCGAGAGCGTGAGGTTGACCGTCAGGGCTCGCGGGTAGTTGCGGAAACCGAGAAGCGCTTCTTGCAATGCCCTGATCCGGCGTCCCAGTCCGCGCACAAAACCGGGCACGCGTCCGGCCGTGAGGTGCCTGCCGGGAAGCAGAAGGAAGAGCAACGCCAAGAGCAGGATCAGCGCACAGGTTCCAGCTACGGCAAGGAGTTGGGAGCGGTATTCGCGACTGAGCAGAGCACCCCAGCAGAGCAATCCTCCGAGGGCGGCGAGACCGGCCGCGCGATCCACTGTTACCGCCGATGTACTCGTGGCCAAAGGCATTCCATGGCGGTGAATCCGAACCGCGTTGAGAACGTCGAGGCCGACACCGGTCGGAAGAAAAAGCCCGAGCAGATTGCTGCTCCAGTAGATCTGAAACGTGGTCCAAAAAGTAGCGCGCCAGCCACGGCTCCGCAGAAGCAGGTGGAGCTTGAGAACGGTCACCACCCGCTCTGCCGCCAACACCAGAAAGGATGCCAGAAGTGGTTGCCAGAGGGCATGGGTCAATGCTTGCAAGACACCGGCGGGATCAGCGCGCAACCAGGCGATCGACACGAGAAATGCGGCAACCATCCAGCGCAGTACGCCGCGCGAACGCCATAGACCCAATGGTTTCTACCCTGGTGATGAAGACGAAGGAGTCGCCGCCGGTGACCGCGCATGCGACCAGGACGAATCCACGAGCAGGGAGCAGATTACACCCGTGGTTTCAGGGCGAGCACGCCTTTCTTGCCGATTTCCGGGCGGTAGGAGAGAACCCGCTCGAATCGCACCCTGCGGATGGGGTCTTTGGCGGTGATCTGGAGAATGTGACGAAGTCGCGTGCGATCGGTCGTGGCCCGCGCGATCTCCGTCAGGACATCCAGGATATCTTCGCTGCGGTAGTTTTGCCGCGCGCGGGCTTTGGCTGCCTCTAGATCGCGCAGAGGCACCCGGAGAACGTGGCGCAGCAGGATCACGGGAGCGGATGGGTTGAACAGGACAATGCTGTGAAGCTCCCGGTCGCGGCGGAAAGCCTTGCTCCGAAAGAATGCCTCTGTGTCCTCCAGGAGCCCATGCTTGAAAGTGCTGTGCTTGGCCAGAATGGTCGCGACCAGGGCGCGGGCGGCGCTGCCGTCACTCTCGTCGGTGAAGGCCTCGTGGTGAACCAGGACCATCTGCAGAAAGACATCATTCTCACATTGCTGCACCAGCGCATCTGCCTGTGCCACGCTCACCGGCACACCGGTGAGTATGTCGGCAAGCATGCGCAGAGTGCGGATGGCCGGCAGTTCGCGCGTGTGGCGTTCAAGCCGGACCAGGGTTTCGTAGATGCGCTCGCTTTTGCCACGACTGGCCAGCAGTCGCATGTTGACGACTCGCTCCAGGTAGAAGTCGCGCTGGGTGAGCAGGGCTTCAACCTGGTGGCGAAGTTGATCGCGCTCCCGGCGGACCTTGGCGATCTCGCTGGGGCTCAGCGGGGTGCGGTTTCGGCGCGACACCTTGACGCTGGAGAGACGGGCTTCAATCGCTTTCTTCTCTTTGAGCAGTTGGCGTTCGCGTTCGGCCAGTTGCTTCTGGTCGGCATGCCGCGAGCTGCCCTGCGCAGTGAAGTGCATCATGAAGTTCAGCAGCAGGTCCCCCTGGCCGCTTCCCGCCCGCAGCTCGTTGATGTCTGCTTCACTCAACGAGTGTTCACCGTGGAGCTGCACGGACACCTGGAAGAGTTCACCGAGGACTTTGATTCGCGATTCGCGCAGCCGGCGGATCTCTTCGCTCGTGAGATGTTGGTCCAATTGGTAGTTAAGGCGGCTCAACCGAATCAGCAGCTTGGTCAGTTCGGTGTTGGGCGTTGAATGCTTGGACGTTCCCACGTTTTCTCCGGTTGGCATGCGACTCGCGGCCACTCTCACTACTACGAATCGGCCAGATGGTGCTTGCCGACAATGAAAAACCACGGAGTTCTCTTGCGGCCACATGCCTGCGAGAGTGAAGAGCCGTCGGTTTCGGTCGAATGGCTCAGTAGGTGCACCCACTCGGCGCAAACCTCCTGCCGTTTTCACATTGCGCGGCAAGCTGGGGGTCGAGTCAGGATTCTGGAGATCTCTCGATGCCTCAAGTAGAGGACTGGACTCGTTACTACCGGCACGAGGCAACAACCCGCCGGTTTGTGCCGGAGGAGGATCCGGCGGAGGAGGAGCGGGCCGCGTTCGCCGGGCAGCTTCTGCCGGCGGGTTCATTGGGGCGGACTCTGGATGTGGGGGCGGGCGACGGTTGGTTGGCCGCCATGCTGAATCGACGTCCGGCGACCGCGGTGACCGTCCTGGATCTGGTTCCGCAGCGGGCTGAGCGGGCCGCCCGGCGCGTCGGTGGGGCGGGAGCCGCAGCGCGGGCCGAGCAACTACCGTTTGCCGAAGGGGCCTTCGATACGGTCGTGATGATCGAGGTGCTTGAGCATGTGAGCGATGTGGCCGCTGTTCTGGCAGAGGTGCGCCGCGTGGCATTGGGGGGGCGACTGCTGATAACGGTGCCGCATGAACAGAAGATTCCCTGGGTAACTTGCCCCTGCTGCCTCAAGGAGTTTCCGGTCGACGGTCACTTGCATTCGTTCTCGGCGCAGTCTCTCCGCGCCATGCTGGAGGAGT
>JALXCG010000637.1 GCA_026991065.1 Gemmatimonadota bacterium
GTGCGGGTGGGTTCTTCCAAGCGCAGCGAGAATTGGCGCAGAAAGGAGAACAGGTCGCCACCGGCGGCACTCTCCCGGCGCCCCGCGGCAACCAGCTCACGGATATTGGCGAGCGCTTGCCTCCCCTGATCGCGAGCCGCATGAAAAGCCTCGAACTCGGTCCATTGCAAGAGTGCCTCCAGCGCCGCCGCCGGCTCCAGCCGGGCCCTGCGGGCAGAGATCCAGCGTCCCGCCCGGAGAAAACGCTCCAGCCTGCGCCATTCGTCCGGCGGCCAGTCGGCTTCCGCCACGCGGGCCCCCGACCACCAGGCACGAGGCTCCAGCACCGGCCGCCGCCCCCCACGCCTCGCCATTCGCGCCAGGGTAACGTCGCGCAACCCGACCAGAGGAGAGCGCAGCGCCGCGGCAAAGGCGATGGCATCGTCCCAATCGCAGGCGGCACGCAGACCGAGCACCAGGTCGCGCACCTCGGGCGCCTGGTCGAACCCCTCACCCTTGGCCAGGAGCGCCGGAACCCCGGCCAGCTCCAGCTCCCGAAGAAGCAGATTCACGTGGGTGAAGGCGCGCAGCAGAATCGCGATGTCGCCATAGCGCGGGGTCCGGGGCTGCTCCTCTGCGCCGGGGGCGCCGGTGCCGCGCACCTCGATACCGGCGCGCCCGGCAACCACTCGCTTCAGGTAGCGCGCGAGCGCGCGGAACTCGCGTGCCCGCGCGATTCCGGCCGGCACCCCCTCGACATCCAGCACGAGCAGATCCGCCGGGGCGCGACCGCGGCCCACCTGCTCCCGGCGCACCGCCAGCAAACCATCGCGCCGGGGCTGATAGCGGACGGCGAAATCGGGCAGAGGATCCCCCTCGTCGGCGTTGCCGAAAAGCTGCTCCGAAACCCGATTGATGAAGTGCAAAAGCGCGGGGCGCGAGCGCCAGGAGCGCTGCAATGGATATTCACGCGCGCCGTGCACGACAGCATCCTTGATGGCGCGTTCGTAGACCGCCACATCGGCACCGCGAAAGGCGTAGATCGACTGCTTCGGGTCGCCGACCAGAAAGCGGCGACGGCGCGGATCGGAGAGGTCGCTCACCGCCTCGACCAACCCCGCCTGCACCGGATTGGTGTCCTGGAACTCATCCACCAGCAGAATCCGGCAGGCCGCATTCTCGCGCCGCCGCACCGTCATGTTGCCGCGAACCAGGCGACCGGCCAGCAGCAGCATGTCGGCAAAGTCGATCTTGCCGGCCGCCGCCTTGCGCTCCGCGGCGCGCCGCAGAATTTCCGCCACCAGCCGCTGCAGCGCGGAAACCAGCGGCGCCGCCTGCAGATCCGCCAGGGCCTCGCGGCAGAGCTGCAGCTCCTTCTTGACCTCTTGCAGCGGTGCATAGAGCGGGCTCTTGCCGGAGCCCCAGTTCCCCTTGCTCCAGCCGCCAACCTTGTCCAGAGTGGCGCCCAGGTTCTGTTCGGTCCACTCCTCATCGGCGGCCCCGGCCACCCCCATCGCCGCCACCGCGGCGGCCTTGGCCTTGCTGGCGCGCCCGACCAGGGCGCCGATCCTGTTCAAGGCACCGCGCAGATCGGCGATCGTGTCAGTCAGTCGCCGGCGCATCAGTTCCGCGTCATAGCGTCCATCGGCAGTGAGGCGGGAGGCGTCACTGCCCTCCTCGCGCAGCGCCTGCACGAGATCGCGGATCCAGCTCGCAAGGTTGCCCGCCTGGGAATCCCGGCGTCCATATCCGTAGTGGCGAACCAACTGCAGGGCAGCGGAGTCCTCGGATTCCAGGTCGCTCAGCAGCAGCTCCTCGATCAGCGACTGCCAGAACTCGTTGGTCTGGTTCTCGTCGAGCACCTCGAGATCGGGGTCGAGGCCGGCGGCGGGGGCGTGGGCGCGCAGAATCCCATACGCCCAGCCGTGAAACGTGGTCACTCGCAACCGCTCCAGCCGCGGCAGAAGATCCTGCCAGAAGCCCGGTGTTGGCTCGGCAACCGCCAGGTCGCGGGCGGCCGCGGCCAACAGCGCGCGATCGCGAGCGGCGGCGTCACTCGCCGCTTCGGCCCGCGCCAGCCCCATCACGCGCGCCTGGATCCGCTCGCGCATCTCGGCCGCGGCGGCTTCGGTAAAGGTAACCGCAGTGATCTCCTCGGGCGCCACCGGTTCGCGCAGCGTGGTCAGGCCGCCGAGCAGATGCACCACCACCGTGGTGAGAGAGTGGGTCTTGCCGGTGCCGGCGCCGGCGCGCACGACAGTGTCACCTTCCAGGTATTCCATCGGCGGAGTCGCGGGCAGCGGCGCGGACGAGGGCGAAGGCGACGCCGGCGGCACGGGAGGCGGAGAGGAATCGCGGCTCATGCATCAGTCTCCAGAGAGAGCGACTCCACCCGGCAGAGTACCGAGAAGGGGCAGAAGGCGCAGCTCAGCGAGCGGATCGGAAAGAGCCCCAGGCGAATGCCGCCGGCAACCGCGCGCAGCGCCTGGCCCAGATTCTCCGGCGGGCGGCGTGGCGGACCGGCGAAGGCCACCTCATCCGCTTCCGGCTCGGTGGCGATCACTTCGGCGACCCTGCGCCCCGCTTTCTCCAGTGCACTTGAAAGCAAGCGGTCGTTGCCTCCGGCGAAGGAGCGATAGGAAGCGTCGATCCGCACCCCCGAGCCGGCGCGGGCGGCGACCACCGCAGCGTAGGCGAGAAGCTGCAGATGGGGATGCAGGAGATTCTTCTCATTCAACTTGGCATTGTGAGACGCAGCCTTGCTCGATTTGTAGTCGATCACCAACCAAGCTCCCGCGCCATCATCAGCGGCGTCGCTAAAGTCGACGCGGTCGATGCGTCCGCGCAGGCGGATCTCGGCACCGCTGCTCGCCGGCACCCGCAGCGCCGGCCAGGAATCCGCCTCCTTGCCGCCGAAACGCACCTCGAACATCCGGGGCAGATAGCCCGCGGCCCCCAACTCAGCGGCGTCGCGGCGCAGGAGATCGCGCATCCGCCGCCGGGCATCGACGCGGAAACACTCCCAGAGACGCGGGTGACCGACCGGATGCTGATCCGCCCAGCGCTCGGCCAGACGGGCTTCCACCACGCGCAGGCGCGAGAAGGAGGGCTCCAGCCGCGCCACGGCAAGGGGCAGCATCCCGCCCGCCGCGAGATCGCGATAAAGCGCCTCGGCCAGGGCGTGCAGGTAGCTGCCCGCGGCCGCGGGGTCCAACTCCGCTTCCGCCTCCTCCGCCGGACGCAAGCGCAGTTCATGCCGGGCCCAGTAGGCGAACGGGCAGCGCAGGTAATCTTCCGCCGCCCCAACACCGATCTCCAGCGCTACCGCGGCGGCGCCGGCGGGACGTGGCACCGAGCCGCTGAAGGGGCCGGCGACCGCGTCGTTGTCGATGAAGAACGCACGCCGCGCCGCCACCATCCGCAGACAGTGCTCGCGGTCCGCGCGCAGTGCGCCGGTGCCGGCCAGGGCAGCCGGCGCGATCAGCGCCACCGGGTCGGGCGGCAACTGCTCCTCGGCGCCGGCTTGCGTCACCAGCCCCTGGCGGCGCAACGCCGCCAGCGCCGTCGACGGAGCCGCCGCGGCGCCACCGCTACTCTGCCGGTGGCGATAGAGGGTGACCCGGCCGGCCGCCCGCGTGATCAAGGCGGTGAGCAGAAAGAGCGGCTCGAAGAGCAGCGGAATCGGCTGAGCGGACGCCGCGTCCGTCGGTGCCGCGGCGCCGCCCGGGTGCGCCGCGGAGGGCAGATCGCGAATCTGCAGCAGGGGCCGCCGGCCCTGCCGATTGAGCTGATCGCGCACCAGGTCGGGGAGCAACGGATCGGGCTCCAGGGGCGGTGGGAAGAGTCGATCCACCAGCCCCGGCACCAGCCAATGCCCCCCGTCCAGCCCCAGCGCCTCGCGCAGCCCGACCAGCCGCGCCCGCACCCGACGCCCGCCCTGCACCCGCAACTCCTGTCGCGCCAGAATCTGCTCCAGCAAGCGCGCCACCCGCCGCCGCTCCACCGCGCCCGGCTCCTCCCCCATCCACTGCGGCAGTGCCTGCAGAATCTCCTCCAGCCGGCGCCGGGCGCGGGCTTGCAGCGCAGCTTCCGCAGCATCGCCGGCCGCCAGTTCGGGCGGAACGGCAGCGGCTCCCGGCCCGCCGCCACCGAAAATCGGCGGGCGCTCGCGCGGCAGCGGGCTCGGGCGCGGGTCGTCCGTTGGCTGCAGGGGCGGCTCGCGCGGCTCTTCCGGCGCGGCCTGCCGCGCGCGGAGACCCTGCGGGCCCGGGCGCGGCTCTTCGCCGAGGCGCAGGGCCGC
>JALXCG010000638.1 GCA_026991065.1 Gemmatimonadota bacterium
CTGGACCACCGCCGCCAGCTCCTCTTCGGTGTGGACCGGTAAGCGGCCCAGAGCCACATCCGAATAGAGGTCATAGCCATCCACCGTCGTGTACCAGTGCTCCGATGGATCGAGCCCCCCCGGAAAGACCGGGAGCGCGGGATCGTCGCCGACAAAGAGCACGTGAGTGGTTCCCCGCCGGTAGTAACTGGCAATCAAATCGCGAATGGCGAACGGATCGGCTCCGGTAACGGAAACCGGCTCGATCGCCACATTGAATCCGCGCTGTGTTCGCCAAGTCGCGAGCGCCTCCAAGGCCGGGGCGTGCAGAAGCGGATCGTCAACCAGGAAGAGGTAGCCGGGGGCTCCCGCCGCCCCCGGCAATCGGGCCGAAACCACCGCGGCGACTCCGCCTGTTGGCCGCGGAAAACTGACTTGAATCCGGGCAACCGTAAGAACCTCAGCACCATCATCCCGAATACGCACCGGGTCGACGATCAAGGGGGCGATCCGCCGCCCGCCGCGAATGGCGATCGGCCCCAACCGAATGGGCGCGGTCCGAACCGCCGGCAAAACGGGTAAACCACTGTCGTCGTAAGCCATCACCGGCGCCGGCAAAGAACCCACATGGCGCGTCGAACGTGCGCGCACCCGTAGCACCGCTTCCCGGCCCGGCGGAACCTCGATGGTGCGCACCCACCGCGGCAGCAGGGGCTCGCCGGGAGCGCCAAAGAGGGTGGCGCCGGCAAGGTGAAAACGCACCCCTTCGGGGGTTGCTTCAAGTTGCAGGTCCTTCGCATCAATCCACGCCAAATAGGTGACCGATTCCGAGTCGCCGGCGATCTCCCGAAAGAAACCCTCGCCCAACGCAGGGCCGTAGGCACCCAGCAATAGCAATACCGGTACAGCGCTCCTCCACGCTTTCCTTAGCATCCGCCTTCTCCGCTCCGGCCTTCGGGCTCCCTGCAGTTAATGATAGACCTCGAGTGTAAACTGCTCCTCAGCATAGGACACATCGCTGACACTGATTCCAACATGGACTTCGTAGGTCCCGTCGGGGCTCCGCGGGCGCACGCGCGCCTCCACCCGTGTGGAATCGGTTGCGCCGGGGTCGAGCCACAAGGTTGCTTGGTCAATCAGCAACTCTGCACCGCTATCCGGCACCACGACCCACGTCCTGCGCTCGATCGGTCCTTGCACCTGGCGATCGGGATTATACACTTCGATCGTCAAACCAAAGACCTCTCCGGCCAGCACCCGGGTGGAATCAGGGGCAACCTGTAGATCCAAGTCGTGAGTGACGGGATAAGCTCCTATGTCGGCCACGCTCCCATCGGCGTCTTGGGTCTCCGCATAACCGGCATCAATCAGCGCGGAACTGTCAGTCAACGCATAGGTCGAGTCGGCAAAGCCGGGTGGCACTTCCAGGTTCGATGCGTTCAATTCGAACCCCTGAACAGCACCGCCTTCATTCTCCCAAAAATCATTGTTGAATGCCAGTGGAGCAGCGTTCATGGCGTGAATGCTCGCCCCACCACGGTTGTCGACCAGCGCATTGTTGATCGCGGTCAAGTCCGCCGACTGCACCATGATCCCGGCCCCTTGCGCCGCAAGATTATCAACCATCGTGTTGTTCAGTATCAGCAGATCGGCAAGGTCCGCATAACGCAGCGCGATCGCCCCGCCACGACTGGTGTTGGCGGTGTCCCAGGCCTCGTTGCCCAGGAATAGATTGGCGAAAACAGTCCCCCCGACCCCGTCTCCATAGGCGTAGAGCGCGCCCCCATGAAACGGTGTTCGATTCTGGAGGAACCGGTTGCGGCGGATCAACGGAGTCCCGAACTCAACATAGAGTGCGCCGCCTCCCGCGCCTGTCGATTCGTTGGCAATAAAGGTGTTGTCCTCCACCGTCGCGCTGCGCACAGGCTCGACCGGAAGGTCACCATGCACGCTGATCGCGCCGCCGGCAAAATCTGAATCATTGGAGTCGAAGAAATTGCCGGAGACCAAAGCCGCGCTTTCATCCAATGCGATCGCCCCACCCTCCAGCGGCGAATAGTTGCCGGAAAAATGATTGTGCATGATCGTCGGCCCACCTCGCACAGCGAGAATCGCACCACCGCGGTCAAGGGTCGCCATGTTGTTCACAAAACGGCAGTTTACGATATTCGGCCAGGCCGCTTCAGTATAGATCGCGGCACCATATTCCGCTGTGTGATTGGAGATCTCGAAACCGTCGAGTGACGCCAGGCTCGTCTCGCGGCTCCGAAACGAAACCACCGGCATTCCAGTCACTCCGATCAGAGCGGTACTGTCCGGGCCGCCGCTTGCTACCAACACAACGTTCTTTCCGGAAAAGTCGATCGCCTCGGCATAGGTACCGGGGGCCACCAGGATCTGATCGCCGTCCACCGCGAGATCTATCGCCTCTTGAATCGTGGTCGCATCGCCCGGAACACGATACACCTGGCTCGAAGAGAAAGACGCGCGTTCAGTGTTGCCGGCATAGCCGAGATTGATGATTCCTCCATTTGGAACCGGCTCAATCAGAGGATCATTGTCGGGGTTGATGCCACGATCAATGCAGGGACTGGACTGCGGGTCGGTCACGTAATCCCCCACTGCATCATGCCAGCTTCCGTTTTCCGACTGCAAATGGTAATCATACGGATCGCCGCCGACAAAAATCGGATCCTGGCTCATGTCTCCGCCGCCGGGATCGAGTCCGAAGTAGTCCCCGCTCTCATTTCCCCAAACGTTGTTTCGGCGCAGTTCGGCCGCGCCGCCGTTGATGGCGTAGATACCGTAGTGCCCATTGTTATTCGTAACAATGGAGTTGCGAATCGCCGGATAGCTGCCATCCGTCAAGAAGACCCCGGCACCCAAGCCGCCGGCGCTATTCATCGCGATCGTTGTGTTGATCAGCGATGGGCGTCCACCACTGATGTAGACACCTCCACCGTCCCCAACCACGCTGTTCTCAACAATCAGGCAGTTCCGCAGCACGGGGCTGCCCTCCCGAATCGCCACTCCTCCGCCAAGATCAGCTGTATTGGACCGGAACACGCACTCCTCAACTGTCACATCCGATGCATCGAGAAGCAGCCCGCCGCCGACTCCTCCGTCTCCATTCTCGAAAATGAGACCCTTGATCGTCGCTTCCGCCACCGAGACTCCCGAGACCCACAGTAGCGGCATCTCTCCCGCGAAATCCGCCGGCGGCTGCAGTACCACGTCCCCCCCTTCGTTGGCACCGATCAGACAGGGCCCCACGCCAAGCATGAGAAGTTGCTCTTTGTAGGTACCGGGAGCGATCAGCACCGTATCTGCGTCTGCCGCCACTGCCAGGGCACTATCGATTGTCGGAAACTCCTCGGGAACCCGCAGTACCCGCGCACGCTCCGCAACATATTCGTAGGCACCGATGTCGACGCGGTCACCGCCACCTTCCGGTATGTCCGTATCCGACGGGTCTCCCCAGTCGATCAACGGCGAACCTGCCTGTAGCCCATAGTAGGGATCCCCGAAGGTGTAGAGAGGATCCGCTGCGTGACGGGTGTACTCGTTGCCATAAAGCTTGCCGCCCCAGTTGCCGCCGGGAGCGTTCAACCAGCCGTCGCAATGGGTCACGTAGGCCCCCGCGCGCACATGCCCGTAGACCCCCAGCCCATTCGATGTTCCGGTCACTACACAATTGCGGACTTCGGTTCCGGAGTTCCGGTCAATGTCGATCCCTCCTCCACGCGTCACATCGCTGCCGGCACACCCGTCAATCGTGCAGTTGATGATCTGTGGACTGGAATCCACCGTGTAGACTGCGCCACCCAGACTGTCCGCCACACATTGCCAGATAACCGAGCGAAAGAGAAGCCCGCCGGCGCCACCCGTGTAGGCCACCGCACCACCGCTCGCGTCCGCATGGTTGTCGTGCAGTTGCAGATAGCGCATCTCCGGGGACCCGATGCTCACGTAGACACCTCCGCCACTGAGCGCGCTGCAGTCGTAGATCCAGCAGTCTTCTATACGTGGCGAAGCATCGTCGAGTCTGAGCCCGCCTCCCCCCGCTCCCTCTCCGCGCCCTTCGCGGAAGGCGATTCCACGGATCAGCATCATATCGCGATTGACGTTGCGAACGGTCAAGCAAGGGCGTGCCAAGTCGCCATCGATCACAGTCTGTTCCGGTCCATCTCCCAGCAGCGAAACGGCCACACCATCAATGACGACGTGTTCGTGAAACACCCCGGACCCAATGTGGATCGTATCACCGTTTGTAGCAACCGCAATCGCCGCGTTAAT
>JALXCG010000639.1 GCA_026991065.1 Gemmatimonadota bacterium
GTCGTGGAGTTCGCCGCGCTCCAGCGCCGCGAACTGCCACCGGTCGATTTCGCCGCCGCCCACGCCATGATGCGCTTTGACGGCCGCAACTGCGAGCGACTGACGCAGGCGTTGCGCGATCTCGCCGCGGCGCCGCCCCCCTTCCGCCGCCGCCGGCCACTGCCGCTGCTGCCGCAACTGCGGCGAGTTCACCCCACGGCCGGGCTGCGGGCGCGTCATCGGCAACCGGCGGAGCTGGTGGCACTCTGGCTGCAACCCAATGTGCGCCGCGCCAGGAGCGCCCGGGCCGCAGCCGCACGCCTGGAGCAAGAGGCGGATGGCGCGCTGCATCTCTGCCCCGCGCCGGGCCCTCGCCGGCCCCGTCCAGCGTTCGGCGGCAGGGTATCCTGGAGCGACGCTCTCCGGCTGTGGACCGGCCAGATGAGCGAAAGCCCTCCCGCAGCAGCGGAAGAACCCGGTGCGGGCGCTCCGCTTCCGAGCGGCGAATGCTCAATCTACTACTGCGGCGACCTGATCCTCGGCCTGGCCCCATGGCCGCCCGCCGGCGCGACCGCGCCGCTCCCCGCCTGGCGCCCCGAGCAACTCGCGACACTGCTTCAGGAAGCCCGGGCCTGGGTGCGGCTCCTGGGCGCGCCGGAGAACCGTCAAGAGGTCGCCGCCCGCCTCGATCGGGAGGAGAGAGAGGGAGGCGAGATCCGCCTCCGCCAGCAGCGTGGCCGGGTACAAACCGGCGCATGCGGCCGCGCCGTGAACCCGCCGCCGAACTGGCTCGATCCGGCCCTGGAAGCCCTCCTCCGCGATCGCCGCCAGGAACTGGGCTCCACGATCCCGCAGCTCTTTCAGTTGCTCGATCGCGCCGCCTGGATCGCCGCCGCGTACGGCGCCCTGGCCCGCATTCGGGCGTGAAGTGCGGCGCGGATGGGGCTTGCGGGAGGATCAAGGATCTTGTCGCCGGCAGCACTTCCGCCCGGCAAGAGTGCTATGCTGCGGGGTTGAGAGATCCAAGCACTGCTGAACCACCCCCCAGCCCCGAGTTTCTCCATGTCCAAAACCATCATCGAGCCATTCCGCATCAAGGTCGTTGAACCGGTCGGCCGCACCACTCCCGCCGAGCGCCGCGCCGCCCTCCAGGAAGCGGGCTACAACCTGTTCATGATCCCGGCCGAAAAGATCCTCATCGACCTCCTGACCGACAGCGGCACCGGCGCCATGAGCGCCGAGCAGTGGGCCGGGCTCTCCCGTGGCGATGAATCCTACGCCGGCGCACGCAGTTTTTTCCGCTTCCGCGATGCTGTGCAAGAGATCTTCGGTTTCGAGCATGTGATTCCGGTGCACCAGGGGCGTGCCGCCGAGAAGATCCTCTTCGGCCTCCGCGCCGCGCCCGGCAAAACGGTTCCCAACAACACCCATTTCGACACCACGCGGGCCAATGTCGAGGCGCAGGGCGCCCGCGCACTCGACCTGCCCTGCGCAGAATCGGCCGATCTGCGCAACGAGGCCCCCTTTAAAGGCAACATGGACCTTGATGCGCTCGAGCGCACCCTGGCCGCCGCGGCGCCGGGGGAGATTCCGGTGGTGATGACCACCATCACCAACAACTCGCTGGGCGGCCACCCGGTCTCGCTCGCCAACCTCAAGAGCACGGTGGAGATCTGCCGCCGCCACGGGATCCCCTGCTTCGTCGACGCCGCGCGCTTCGCCGAAAACGCCTACCTGATCAAGCGCCGCGAGCCGGGCCAGGGCGAGCGTCCGGTCAAGGAGATCGCCCGTGATCAGTTCCGCGGTTTCGACGGCTGCCTGATGAGCGCGAAGAAGGATGGAATCGCCAATATCGGCGGCATCTTCGCCACCAACGACGGCGATCTGGCGGAAGAGGCGCGCCAGGTTCTGGTGGTGACCGAAGGGTTCCCCACCTACGGCGGTCTCGCCGGGCGCGACCTGGAGGCGATCGCCATCGGCCTGCATGAGGCGCTGGATGAGTCCTATCTGGAGTATCGCCTGGCTTCCACCGCCTATCTGGCGGATCATCTGCACGCCGCCGGGGTGCCGGTGGTGCGCCCCGCCGGTGGTCATGCGGTCTACCTGGATGGCCGCGCTTTCCTCAACCACCTCGATCCCGCGCACCTTCCGGGCCACGCGCTCACCTGCGCGCTCTATGAGCACGCCGGGATCCGCGGCTGCGAGATCGGCACGGTGATGTTCGGACGCCTGGATGAAGCCACCGGAGAGTTGCTCCCGGCGGAACACGATCTGGTGCGCCTGGCGATTCCGCGCCGCGTCTACACCCAGAGCCACATCGACTATGTGATCGAGTCGATCCTGGAGCTTTTCGCCAAGCGCGAGCAGATCCCCGGCATGAAGATGGTCTGGTCGCCGCGGGCGCTGCGCCACTTTACCGCGCGGTTCGCCCCGCGCTGAGCGGCTGCGTGGCAACGGCAACGCGGCTCTCGCGACCGCTCCCCCGAAGTCCGGCGCGAGGCGCGTGGTGGAGCCGAGGCCGGTTCCGCTCAGGATCACCGCTTTCGGCGAGATCTTGAGCGGCCGAAGAGAATGCTGCACCGGTGCCACAAGCGCGGGCACGGGAGAGCGCCGCGGAGGTGCACCAAGCAAGACCGAGCCACTCCGCGACAGGCTCCTAGAGAGCCTGTCGCGCATTGGCTTTCGAGTCCCGTGTTCGGACCTGTTTCGAGATCAAGGCGCTGAGTCCGCAGGAAGGCTGGTTGCCTTTCAAGGACTTAGCAACGCAGAGATCGGGGCAGGGACGGATGCGGGGCGACGTGAAGACAATGTGCGACAGGCTCCTAGAAGATTCCCGGCAGCATTCGCCGGGTGCGCGCGGCATAGGCGGCATAGTGTGGATACTGCGCATGCAACAGCTTCTCTTCGGGCAAAATGCGCAGCAGAGCACCAAGAATGACGGAGATCCCGGCGGCCGCGCTGACCCAGGTGGGGTGAGCCAGGGCCGCCGCTACGACAAACGCGCAGACCGCTGTGTAGATCGGGTGGCGGATATGGGCGTAGGGACCGCTGGTCACCAGGCCGCCGGCGGTAGGCTGGGCGGTGGCGTGGAAGCTGCGCCAGCGCAGGGTGAAACGCGCCCAAAGCATAAGGGCGAGCGCCGCCACCTGGATGGCGATCACCAGCGGATGGGGAGAGAAGATCGCCTGGGTCGCGATGAGACAGCCGATCGCAGCGACCATGATCAGAAAGCCGGCGGCGGAGAGCAGTGAACTCATGGTGTGTTCTGTCGACCCATGTGGTGGCCTCCACAACTTGGACGCGGAACCAATCCGGAGGCGACAATGATTTTGTGGGCTGGAGAAGCGAATCAGGAAAACGACTCGGCGGCCCCCGCATGCGGTGGTGCCTATCCCGATCTTGCCTTGGGAGCATTGCCTTGCGCACGGACCAGCACTCCGCGCTTCCAGACCTGCCAGGGGCGCACCTCCCCCAGGCAGTAAGCAAGGTGGCGGTGGTTGGGGCAATCCCAAACCACCAGGTCCGCCTGGCGGCCGGGGGTGAGAGCGCCGATGCGGTGCTCGCGGTGGAGCGAGACCGCGGCCTCCCAGGTGGCGGCGCGCAGGGCTTCGAAAGGAGTGAGGCGCAGGCGGGCGGCGGCAAGGCCGAAGAGGAGCGGCATCGACCGGCACCAGGAGGTGCCGGGGTTAAAGTCGGTAGCAAGAGCGACGCGGCAGCCGGCGGCGATCATGCGCCGGCCGGGAGCGTCGCGTTCCAGGCGGAGGATCAGACTGGTGGCCGGGAGCAGGACGGCAGTGGTGCCGGATGCGGCGAGGGCCTCGATGCCCCGGTCGGAGATCATCACCAGGTGGTCGGCGGAGTCAGCGCCCATCTCCGCGCAAAGCTCGGCACCGCCGAGGGGAGCGATCTCGTCGGCGTGGACGCGCAGCCGCAGACCGGCGGCTTTGGCCGCCTGGAGCAGGGTGCGGCTGGCGGCAATCTCGAAAACACCCTTTTCGCAGAAGATGTCGCAAGACTCGGCGAGACCGGCGGCGACCACTTGCGGAATCATGGTGTCGATGACCAGTTGCAGATAGCCGTCGGGATCGTGGCGCCACTCGTCCGGAACTTCGTGGGCGCCGAGGAAGGTGGGGATCAGGTCGAGGGGATGGTCGGCGGTGACGCGGGCGATGACGCGCAGAAGCTTGAGTTCTTGCTCGGGGTCGAGGCCATAGCCGCTTTTCGCTTCGATGGTGGTGGTGCCGTGGTCGAGAAAACGATCGGCGTGGCCCCGGAGGCGGGCTTCGAGG
>JALXCG010000640.1 GCA_026991065.1 Gemmatimonadota bacterium
CACCACGGTGGCGGCCACACGATTCTCGACCCGCGCGCATTCAGGCGCCAGTGCTCCCCTGGCCGCCGACAACAGCAACCCCGCCACATCGCCGGAGAGGAGCGGGAGCAGCGCTTGGGTCTCCGGGTCGCCGAAGCGAACATTGAACTCCAGCACCCGCGGCCCGGTCGATGTCAACATCAAACCGGCATAGAGGCAACCCACAAAAGGCATGCCCTCAGCGCGCAGCCCCGCCACAGTTGGAGCGATCACGCGCTGTTCCACCTCCGCGACCAGTTGGGGATCGAGTCCGGAAAGCGGTGCAATCGCTCCCATCCCGCCGGTGTTCGGCCCGCGATCGCCATCTTCGAGTCGTTTGTGGTCCCGGGAAAGCGGGAGCAAGAACCACCGCTTTCCATCCACAATCGCCATGACGGACACTTCCGGGCCGATCAGTCGCTCCTCCAGAACAATCCGGCCGCCGGCATCGCCAAAGTCCCTCTCGGTCAAAACCCGATCGATCGCGACCATTGTTTCGGCCACGGTCGACGGAACCAGCACGCCCTTGCCCCCCGCAAGGCCGTCGGCCTTCACCACCATCGGCTTGGATCGCGTGCGCACAAATGCCTTGGCGTCGTCCGCGGAGGAGAAAACCTGGAACTCCGCGGTAGGAATCCCGTGCCGGAGCATGAATTGCTTAGCAAAGACCTTGCTCGCTTCCAGCCGCGAGGCTTCAGCAGAGGGACCAAACACTGCCACGCCGGCGGCTCGAAGCGCATCAGCAGCACCCGCCACCAGCGGTCCCTCCGGCCCGATCACGGCCAGATCTATGCGAAGCTCGGTGGCGATTCTAACCCACTCAGCGGGAACAGCCCCCGACACCCGTGGACCCAGGACCTCAGTTCCGGGGTTCCCCGGCGATGCCGCCACCATCTCCACACCAGGGCTGCGTGAAATCGCCCAGGCCAGCGCGTGCTCACGCCCTCCGCCACCTACAATCAAGACACGCATTAGTCATCCTCAATCTCTTCGAATTCAGCCTCGACCACCTCCCCCAAGTCCAGCCGACGCGGGCTCTTCGGGCGTCCTCTCACGGCCGGACCGTGGTCCCGTGATGAAGTACCGGGCACACCGCGCCAGGTGCGCAGCAGTTGGCGCAGAAAAACTACCAGGGCAAAGTAAAACGCCAGTCGAATCAGTAGTCGCATAAAATGATCCAGCTCCTCCGCCGGGGACTGTCGGTTGCGGCTACTCTAGCAGAATCAGCAATCCGTTTCCGCCCGCCGCTCCGATGTCCAGGTGCGGTCGTGCATATTCAGGGATCAGCATCTTCACCGGGCGACCTCCCCGAGCCGACGAGTTATTGCTTCCTGCACGGCGGTCGAGCTTGTATTTTTCGCCCGATGCTTTCCCTCACGATCCCGGCAATTCATCGCCCATCTCTCCGGAGTCCCCATGCGTCATCCGTTCCAACGTTTTCTTCTTGCTGCTCTCTGTCTCGCGCTCGGCGCACATCTGGCTTCATCCATGTATGTGTCGGAGATTCGCCGCTCAGTTCTCCGCGCCGATCCGGAACTCACCGCCTGGGTTCGCAGTGTCGCCGACTCGCGCGGGAAAGAGATCTGCGACGAGGTGACTCCTGACCCAACCATTCTGGTCCGCTCAACGGGCGACTACGGATGTCCCATCGAACTTTACCGCTGGTGTTTTGACCATGTCGTCCCGCTGGCCCACTTCGGCAACTATATGGGCGACAACTATACCGTCGCCCAGCACGGAACGACCTACACCGGCGACGACGGCAACGGTCTCGTGGTCAATTTTTTCGAGACTTACCGCGATGACAAAACCATCGTTTACAGCGGCCGGGGAACGCTGGAGATCATGGGCATCGGCTCCAGCGGCTCGTTTGTCAATGTGCTTGAATTCGAGCCCTTGAATGATCGCACAATTCGCACTCGGTCAACGATCTACGTTCGCGTCGACAGCGGATTCAAGCGTTTCGTCGCGCGCGTGGTGTTCGCGGTTTCCGATCTGGAGAATACGATCAAGGAAAAACTCTTCGAACTCGATGGCACGGTAGTCGCGGTGCTCAAGCAGTTTCTCGATGACCCGGAACTACCGGGCGTACTCGCGGCTCCACCAACCGCCGCCGAGGTCGCTGCCCGCGAGGCCCTGGAAGCACGCGCGCTCACCGAAAAAGGCCGCTCGAAGCCTTCCAAACACGGCGGGCGCCGGGGCCGCCGTCGCAAGGACGAAGCAACGGCCCCGGGTGACGAAACGGGTATGCCGGCGCACAAATCCCCGGATGGCGAAGAAGAGTTGGTGCTGTCAACTCTCGAAACAGCCGGCTATTGGCGCGACACGCTAAGCCCTGAAGCCCTGCAGGAGATGGTTGCCATCCTGGAACGATGGAACAGCGCGGGCAGTGCCGCCAACGCTGCGGAATCCGCTCCTGCGTCGTCGCACCACTAATGGGCGTAGGTCACCGCGCGAGTTTCCCGAATAACGGTGACCTTGATCTCTCCGGGAAAGCGCATCTCATCGGTGATGCGATGGGCAACATCACCGGCCAGGATGCGGGCACCACGATCATCCAACTCTCCGGAGCGAACAATCACGCGCACTTCACGCCCGGCATGAACCGCGTAGCAACGTTCCACACCGGGAAATGAACTCGCCAGCTCCTCCAAGGTGCTCAGGCGATCCACGTACTGGGCTGCCGTCTGCCGTCTCGCTCCGGGTCGTGAACCACTGATGGCGTCAGCGGCAGAAACCACCGAAGTGAGAATCCCGCACTCGCCGCGATCTGCATGGTGCCCTTCGATCGCTTCGCGCACCAACTCGTGTTCGCCACAGCGGACGACCAGTTCAGCGCCCAGCGCGGTGTGTGCGCCGGTTCCGTCAATCGCCTTGCCAATATCATGAAAGAGCCCGGCGCGACGGCAAAGTTCGGACGGATAGGGCAGGCGGAGTTCGGCGGCGATGTAATCCGTCAGCAGCGCCACCTCTTTGCAGTGGTAGAGCACATTCTGATTGTAGGACGTTCGAAAACGAAGGCGCCCCAGGTATTCAAGTAACTCGGGCTGAGGCGGAGCGAGGTCGAGGTCTCGAATCACCTCTTCCGCGGCCGCCAACATGATCTGCTGCAACGCCTCTCGTTGACGGCGCACAACCGTGTCGATGTTGTCTGGCGTAATCCGCCCCTCATCGATCAACTGGGTCAGGGCGCGCCGCGCGATCTCGCGCTTAACCGGATCGTAGGCACTGAGCACAATGCAATCCGGCTGGTCATCAATCAGAAGATCAACCCCCGTGGCCGACTCGAACGCCCGAATGTTGCGCCCTTCCCGACCGATCACACGCCCCTTCATCTGCTCATCGGCCAATGGCACAATGACCACGGTGTGCTCCGCGGTACGCTGCGCCGCACACCGCTCAACCGCCTCCACGATGACTCGGCGCGCCTCCGCGGCCGCGATCTCGGTCGCCCGCTCCCGATGCCGCTGTATCTCCCACGCCGCCTCCGCTCGAACCTCTTCTCGAAGTGCGTTGAGGAGTTGCCTGCGCGCCTCCTCGGGAGTCATGCCCGCAACACGCGCCAATTCCTCTTGCAGCAACTGCTGGCGCCGACACATCTCAGCGCGCTCTTCGGCCAGTTCATCATGGCGGCGAGCCGCCGCTGCCGTGGATGTTTCCAACTGCCTCCGAGTCTCCTCAATCTCCTCCAGCGCTGCGCGATAAGCCGCCCTTACTCGAAAAAGTCGCTTCTTGTAGCGGTGCATTCGCTGCCGGTTGCGCTCAATTCCGTCGCGGGCCTCGCGGCGCATCTGGGCGACATCTTCGCGGGTCCGCAAAAGAGTCTCTTCACGAATCCGATCGGCATCCTCGGCAGCCTCGCGCAGCACCGCGGAACGGAAACGCAGTGCCTCCATCGTGCCGCGGCGAGTCACCACTGCCATCAGGCCGATTCCTGTGAGTAATCCACCAAAAACGCACAATGCGTTCAGAACAACCGGGGGCACGGCGTGAGATCTCCTCCCTCGAAAACAGGCGACGTCACCAGCCCGAGCGACCCGCAAGGTGACGCGCGCCTGGCATTGCAGCAGGAGCACCACAAGAGATGTGGAGCGGTTCTGAACGCCGCAGACCACTCTTCTTGGGTACCGGCAGGATAGCACGGGTCTGCCGCGGAGGCGCGGGCGGCAACCGAAGAGTCCGCACTACCGGGCCGCCTCAGCGGGCTCCGTGGCCAACAAAACCCGGTGCGCACCAAGCTCCTTCGCCA